>JAUUZB010001018.1 GCA_030590185.1 Deltaproteobacteria bacterium | reverse complement strand
GCTGCGAGAGGGTTGTGGGGCGGTCGTTCGTGGTCATGTGGAGCATTATAGCACACGTTTTTTGAGCTCTGTGGGAGGCGCTAGGAGGGGGTCTGAACGCATCTCTAGAAACGCATCATCCCTAGGGTTGGACAGAAAGATAAAGCGCCTCACTGAGCTTCTGGGCGCGCTGACGGCGCCGCTGTGGGCCAACCCCGAGCGAGGACCTAAATGACCCGAAAACCCGTCAAGGCATTTCTCATCAAAAAGCGGGAAAAACAGCCCCAGTGGGCCTCAGAAGTACTTTTGGACATCGCGCCATCGCGCCATCGCGCGATCGCGCCATCGCGCCATCGCGCCAAGACTCCGAACATCCGCCACCCCGCGCCAACGCCCCGGTCTCACCTCAAGGCCGCGAAGACCTTGTGCCAAAAGACGACGGACCGAAGCACCAAGCAACTCCCCTCCACCACCACCGCCACGGAGCACCTCCGCCCCCCCCCCTCACCAGCCAGCGACCTCCCACGCCACTCCAGGGCAACCCAACCCCGACGTGACTCCACCGCCCCGCAAGAAGAGCGCACCGCCCCAGCCAAATCTCAGCGCTGCGAAGACTCTTTGCCAAAGATGGACAGCCCAAAGCACCAACCTACTCGCCCCCCCCCCCCCACCGCGAGCTCCTCGGCCCCCCCTCACCAGGCAGGGATCTCCCACCCTGCGCCAGGCCGACTCGGATTCGACGTGACCCCACCTCTCCGGAAGAGCGACAACCGCGGACAGACGCCAAGACCGCTCACGACTTGCCCGAGGCACCTGAGACACCCGAGACGTCTAGCGCCGCTTCGAGGCCATCCTGCCTGAATCGGACCGCTCCCCCTAGTCGCCCATGGCCCCGATCCTACTGAGCCGCGCCCTCGCGGCGGTGCGGATTGCTCCCCCCCACGGCAGGGTGCTAGGTCTCCCCGCCATGAAGCTCACCGGTCGTATCCTCTGGCTCACCGATGACCCGCAGCAGCTAGCGTCACAGCTCGCCGGCACGAGTCCCGACTTCAACCCCACCGCCCCACCGGACTTGCACTACGGCGTCAACACCGACGCCATCATCTCCGGCGCCGCCTGCACCCTCGGCTACACGGGCGAGGTCCTCGGCCCCTATCTCCTCGAGAACTTCAAGGAGGTCGTCACCCAGGACGGCGTCCGCACTGGCGGCTTCCAGGTGGTGGTCGGCGGCGATGCCTACGGCAGCGGCTCGAGCCGCGAGGTCGCGGTGGTCGCGCACCAAGGCGCCGGCATCGAGCTGGTGGTGGCCAAGAGCTTCCAGCGCATCTTCCAGGAGAACATGGTCTACAGCGGCCTGCCCTTCACCACCGACTTCGCCGTGGTGGAGCGCCTGTTGGCCGGCGAGGAGGTCGACCTCGCGGGTCTGGCCAATGAGCTGCCGCCGTTTTTCCGAGCCGTGGCCGAGCGTGGCGGGTTGATGCCGTACGGTACGGCCCTGTTGGCCGGCGACGCCCAACCGACCTACGCCGTGGACGTGGCCAAGCGGCCTATGACCTGCGTCGAGAAGATCGCGGCCCAGCTCGCCTGGCGGGGCCCGTCCGGCGAGTACGGCATCGCCTCGGTCGAGCCCGGCGACCAGGTCCTGTGTCAGGTCGGGTTCCGTGGCATGCACGAATACACCGGCGGCATGGTCATGGCGCTCTATGCCCAGGAGTGGGGTCAGGAGCCGGTGGTCAACCCAGAGTTGGCCGCGGCCTTCGAAGACCACTTCGTGTTGATCGACAACGAGCACGTCCCGGCGGAGGTCAAGGACAAGCGGTTGGCGCCGGCACGTCGGTTGCGCGACGAGATGGTCGAGACCTGCGAGAAGAACGGCATCCGCTTGCACGGGCCCGGTCAGAAGCACCCGGCGGGTGTGTGCCACCGACTGGTGGTCGAGCAGTACGCCGAGCCCGGCATGATCGTGGTGCTCACCGACAGCCACACCCCCACCGCCGGCGTGCTCAACGCCTTCGCCTTTGGGGTCGGTTCCACCGCCATGGCCTTTGCCCTGCGCACCGGCTTGATCCCGGTGACCGTGCCCAAGACCGTACGCATCTGGGTCGAGGGTGACCCAGGGGAGGTGCTCTCGCCCAAGGATCTCATCCTCCACCTGATCGGCGACCCCTATTTCCGCGAGGAACACTGGCGCGAGTCACCCACCGACACCTGCGTGATGCAGTTCGGCGGGCCGGGGCTCGCCAAGTGGAGCGTCGATCAACTCAGCGTGCTGACCAACATGACCGTCGAGGGCGGCATGATGACCGGCATCGTGGAGCCCTGCGAGCCGATCCAACGCTTCGTGGCCCAGCGCCGCGGCGCCGAGGTGGCGGCGCGCTTCGTGCATCCGGACCCCAAAGCCGAGTACGTCAAGACCGTGGCGATCGACCTTGGCGACGTGCCGGTGACCATCGCCACCCCCGGGGACTCGCGCAACCGGCAACCGATCTCCGAGGCCGGCGACGTGCCGATCCACAACGTGGTGATCGCCTCCTGCACCGGCGGCTCGCTTGCCGATCTCGAAGCCGCAGCGCAGGTGCTCGAGGGCCGCACGCTCCACGACGGCGTACGCCTCACCGTCATCCCGGCGAGCACCGAGGTGGCGGCGGCGGCCGAGGAGGCCGGTTTGCTCCAGCGCTTCCGCGATCTAGGCGCGGTGGTCACCGATCCGGGCTGTGGTTCCTGCATCGGCAACGGCCCCGGCATCCCGCGGCCGGGGGAAGTCACCGCCAGCACCACCAACCGCAATTTCGACCGGCGCATGGGCGCCCCCGGCGACGTCTATCTAGTGTCGCCCGCGGTCGCCGCGGCCACCGCGGTGACCGGCAAGCTCACCGATCCCCGAGAGCTCCCACCTTTGGGCGAAACATCCTAGAAACGTTCGCCGGATCAGGTGCTCCGCATGACACACGACGACGAG
>JAUUZB010001093.1 GCA_030590185.1 Deltaproteobacteria bacterium | reverse complement strand
GTCGGCCGCCTCGAGGGCACCTTCTATCCGCTGTTCCTGTTGACCGGACAACCGGCCCGCGGCAAGCAATGGACCGAGTTCGCGGGGGAGACGCTCGAGGTCTGGGCCGAGGGGGAGGAGCTGCTCGACCCGGTGGTCGACGGCGAGATGTTCTACGGCCTCGACTATATTAAGGTGACCCGGGGACCGACGATCACGGTGCCGACCCTGGTCGCTTGAGCATGCCGCGGCGGTAAACCGATCCATCTCCACCGGTGTCAAACCGGGTGAAGATGGCGAGCTCGATTGCAATTTCACGGAGTTTCGAATTGGACGAGGACGCGGCCTTTCGCTCCTTCGTGGGCCAGCACCGCGACCGCGCCATCGGGCTCGCCTACCGCCTGGTCGGCGGCGATCGTGAGACCGCCGAGGACGTGACCCAGGAGGCATTCCTGCGCGCCCACCGGGCCTGGGATGATTTTCGCGGCGACGCTGCGGCCTCCACCTGGTTCACCCGCATCCTGATCAACAGCGCCCGCACCCACCTGCGCAGCCAGCGACGGCGGGAGCGCTGGGTCGGGCTGTTCGGGCTGGCCCAACGCGAGCGCACCAGCCGCACTCCCCAGGAGGATGCGGAGGACACGGACAAGCGCGACCGAATCGCCGCGGCCCTCACCAAGCTCACGGACCACCAACGGGAGGTCTTCGTGCTGGTCCACCTCGAGGGCCTGCGCATCAGCGAGGCCGCCGAGGTGCTCGGGCGAGCACCGGGCACCCTCAAGAGCCACCTGCACCGGGCGTTGAAGACCCTGCGCCTGGAGCTGGCGGACCTACGCGAGACCTGAGACCGGCAAAGGGGAAAAGAGATGCAGAAGGACGAACGGACCGAGCTCAGCCGAGAGGACCGTGTGCTGGTGGATGAGATCCAGCGGGCCCTTCGGCCCCCAGAGCTTACCGCGGTGGAGCAGAGCCGCTTTGATGCGCGGCTGTTGGCGCGGCTGCCGCGGCCTGGAAACGGTTGGATTGGCGGACTGGCCTGGTTGCCGGCGGTGGCGGCGACCGTGCTGCTCACCTTCGCGCCGATGAACGGCCCGGAGGTATTCGACTGGCTCGCACCGCTTGCGGAGGCACAGACGGTCATCGAGCCGGACGACCAGAGCTGGGTGGATGACGGCGCGATCGAGCTCCCGGATCCCCTCGCGGCGCCCGACCCCGGGGCCGATCTCCAAGAGATCCTCTCCGACGAGTACGTGGCCCTGGCCTATTGGATCGAGAGCGCCAACGACGAACGACAGATGGGCGGCACAAGCCAACAGTGAATCTTCCCGACCGGAGACGGTCGGCTCAGGAGGCATCATGTCCAGCAGAATCAAACAACTCTCCATCATGATGGGCGCCCTGGCGCTCGGTCTGGTCTTTTTGGGCGCCGCGCCGGCTGAGGCGCGTGGGCGGGGACGCGGTCCAAGTGGCGGTCCAGGCATGGGCCCCGGCGGTCCCGGTGGCGGTCCGGGCATGGGCTTTAACCCGAGGTTGATCGAAGCGGTCGCTGGCGAGCTCGGCGTTACCGACGCGACCCTCACCAAGATCAAGGACCTAATCTACGAAACCCAAAAGGCCCACATCAAAATGCGCGGTGAGCTCGAGACCGCTCACCTCGAGCTGCGCCGCTTGATGGACACGGACCAGCCGAAGGTCGACGCGGTGATGCGCCAGGTGGATAAGATCGGCGGGCTCGAGACCAAGTTCAAAAAGAGTCAGCTCAAGATGATGCTCGCCGTGCGCGGCATGCTGACCCCGGAGCAGCGAACCAAGCTCAAGCAGATCATGGCGAACCGACGGGGCATGCGCAAAGCGGGTCGCGGCGGTGGCGCTGGTTTTGGGCCGGGGGCGGGCGCCGGACCGGGCTTTGGTGGTGGACCGCGCAACGGCGGGATGCGTTAGTCGGAGCGGGCGAGATCTCCACGTCGAGGGGCTGAGCCGTTCTTCTCCTACGCGAGAAGGGTGGCTCGGCCCCTGCGGCCATTGAGCAGGATGCTCACTCAGGTGCTTCGACCGCGCCGATGTCCGGGGCGGTCCCATTGAAGAGGCCGACGGCATCGCCATTGACGTCCAGGCCGAGATCGACGCCCGCGTCGATGGCTGGGCTCCCAACCCCCGGGGTGTAGTCGTCGCCCGCTGGATCGATGAAGAGTGGATCACCGCTGACGCAGCCCGCGCCAAGCGTGCAACCAGGACAATCTCCGCCGTCGTTGTCGTAGAACAGACAGTTGTCGAGCTGGATGAGCTCGGCGTCGGTCACCACGAGACCGGCGCCAGGGTGGTCGGCCAGGATGTTGTTGAGGATCACGATGCCTGACAAGGAAACCCCGCCCCGGGCGATACCGACGGCGTTTCTAGTGATGGTGTTGTGGATAATGGTGAGGTCGTTGGCGTTCTGAAAGCTGATCCCGGCTTCGCCACTATCCTCCACCAGGTTGCGCCGGATGATGCATCCGCCACCGCCGCTGCGAATGTCGATGCCGTCGTAGGTGCTCCCATGGATGTGGTTGTCCTCCACGATGATGTTGGCGCCCTTGACCTTGATGCCCACCCCATTGGCGAACGCCTCGACGGCCGGGCCGATCACCGAGCTACCACCCTGCACGGTGATGCCATCCTCGGCGGCGTGATGAATGACCACATGGTGCACCCAGCCGCCTTGTCCCTGAATGTTGATGGCGTCGTTCTGCAAACCGCCGCTGAAGTTCATCATTTC
>JAUUZB010000710.1 GCA_030590185.1 Deltaproteobacteria bacterium | reverse complement strand
TCTTGATCGTCCCGAAGGTGATCGCTATCACCCTAACTCAACCGGTGCTGACCGTACTCGCCAACGTCATGGGCATCCTCGGTGGCATGGTGATCGGCGTACTCTACCTCGAGCTCTCGCCGACGACCTTCCTATCCCGCCTGGGCGAGGCGTTGTTCGTCAAGGATGTCGTCACCGGCCTGATCAAATCGGTCATCTTCGCCCAGCTCATCGTCACCATCGGCGCGCTCTGCGGCCTGCGGACCAGCGGCGGCGCCGACGCGGTGGGGCGCGCGACGACAGTCAGCGTCGTGGCCAGCATCTTCGCGGTGATCGTCGCGGACGCGGTCTGCAGCGTGGCTTTTTACTTTTGAGGGAGGGCATGGCGAGCCAGGGACAACCGGCGGTGAAGGTCCGCGATTTGGTGGCCAAGTATGGCGACAAGGTCGTGTTGCGTGGCGTCAACATGGACGCCAACCCCGGCGAGGTGCACGTCATTCTCGGCGGCTCCGGTTGCGGCAAGAGCACCCTGCTCAAACACATCATCGGCCTGCTGCAACCCGCCGGCGGCAGCGTCGAGCTCCTCGGGGTCGACCAGACCAAGGTGGATGAGCCGGTGTGGGAGGGGGTGTTGTCGCGGGTCGGCATGCTCTTCCAGGGCAGCGCCCTGATCAACTCCCTGAGCATCCGGGACAACGTCGCGCTGCCGATCATCGAGCGCTCCGGACCGCTGCCCCCCGGCTTGGTCGACGAGATGGTGCGCATGAAGCTCGCCCTGGTCGATATGTCCCACGCCCTCAACTTGACCCCGCCGGAGTTGTCGGGCGGCATGAAGAAGCGAGCGGCCCTGGCCCGGGCGATGGCGCTCGATCCGGAGGTGCTGTTTTGCGACGAGCCGAGCGCCGGGCTCGATCCGGTCACCGCCGCCGATCTCGACCAGCTCATCCTCGGCCTGCGCGACCGCTTCGGCATGGCGGTGGTGGTGGTTACCCACGAGCTCGCCAGCATCGAAACGATCGCCGATCGCGTCACCATGCTAGGCCATGGCGGCCGGGTGTTGGCCCAGGGCAGCTTCGCCGAGGTCAAGGCGATGTCGGTGCCCGAGGTCCACGCCTTTTTCGATCGGGAGGGGCAGGCCGCGGACAGCGACGGCGCCTCGGTCTATTCAACCCTGGTCGGCGACCCATGAAGGACAGCCCATGAAGCTCACCCGTGCCCAGAAGGTACGTCTCGGTACCTTCATGCTCACCGGCATTCTCCTGTTCTTTGGCGCCCTGTTGGCGCTCACCGGCCTCAAGATGTGGGAGGAGCGTGACGCCTACACCGTTTATTTCATCGAGAACGTCGGTGGCCTCGAGCCCGGCGCACCGGTCAAGTACCAGGGCCTTCGCGTCGGTCGAGTGGATGGCATGCGCATCGCGCCGGAGGACCCAGGAGCCATCGAAGTCAGCTTCAGTTTGGTGGAGGGCACGGTGTTGCACGAGGGTGCCAAGGCGGTGCTCGACACCAGCGGCCTGACCGGGCTCAAGACGATCAACCTCACCCCTGGGGATCCCCGCGACGGCCGGATCGAGCCGGGCAGCCGTTTGCCTGCCGGGGAGTCGCTGGTCGACCGCTTGACCGGCAAGGCGGAGGACATCGCCATCAAGGTGGAGATGGCCGCCAACAACTTGGTCAAGTGGACCCGGGACGAGAACCGCAGGCGGGTGGAGAAGCTGGTCGACTCGGCGACGCAACTGTCCCAGGAGATCGATCTGTTTCTGGCCACCAACCGGGTGCCGATGAAGGACGCGCTCAACAGCGTCGCCGGCGCGGCGGAGGCCTTCACCGAGGTGGCGGCGGACGCCGATCTGGTACGTGCCGATGTCGGTCATACCCTGGAGGAGGCCCGGGTCACCCTGCGCGAGTACCGCCGGCCCATCGAGAAGGTCGATCCGGAGGAGGTGGCGCAAACCGTGGCCGCGGCCCGCAAGGCCATGCAGAGCCTCGACGGCCGCCTCTCGGACCAACAGCTCGGCCTGGCGATCGACGAGCTGTTGGTGGCCTTGACCGATCTGACCGCGCTGCTTCAAAACGCCGACCTGACGATCCGCGCCGGGCGCGAGGATTTCGTCGCCACCTTAAAATACGTCCGCCAAGCGGCCGAGGATCTGCGCGAGTTTAGTCGCATCATCGCGCAGAACCCATCGGCCCTGTTGAGCGGTCGGGAGTAGGAACGTGGGCTATCGCACAGCAATTGGCCTGATCGGGCTCCCCCTGCTGCTGTTGAGCGGCTGCTTCGGCGCCTCGATTGAACGCAGCTATTATGTTCTGCACGGGGTCACCATCTCCAACCTGGACGGGCGGCCGATCGCTGGCCACGTCCGGGTGCGGAACATGGACACCGCCAGCATCTACGAGAAGTTCCAAATCGTCGTGCGGCGCTCACCCTACGAGCTGAGCTACAGCGAGACCGACGTCTGGGCGGTCAAGCCGAACCGCATGGTGGCCGATGTCATCGCCGAGGCGCTCTCCAACTCCAAGCAGTTCTCCCTGGTGGCGCGGGAGCTCGGCGACTTGCGCCCCGACTACATCTTGTCCGGTGAGCTCCATGCCGTGGAGGTCTACCAGAGCGACAAGGACTGGTTCGCGCACCTTGCCCTGAACATGCAATTGACGCGCTTCGCCACCGGCGAGACCTTGCTGACCTACAAGTTTGACGAGCGCAAGCCGGTGCCGGCCGCCACCTTTGCCCAATTCGCCCGGGCGATGTCGGAGCTCTTGTCGACCGCCATGGACGAAATGCACCTCGAGCTCCAGGGGCTCGAGGTGCCGCGGGCGGTGGTCGAGGACGGAGTAACGCGGAATTCTGGGTCAGCTCACCCGCCGAGCACGGCGTCCGACGACGAATCCGCAGCCGGCACGTCTCCCGAACCTGGAGCCGATGGGGGGGAGCCGGCTTCGGCCGGGAGCGAGGAAACCGAGGCTGCCGGGGGGGATGGCGTCGATGGCGCCGCCGTGCCGCCGCCGGAGACGATCTTCGTGCCGGTGCATCCCCCTCCAGCGGCCGGGGGCGGCTGATCCATGGCCGGGGCGGGTTGGGCCGACCTCATCATAATCGTCGCCTAGGCTTGCGCCCGCGGGCCCGCCGGTATAAGGCCCGCCACTACTAAACGCGCTCAGATTAGGACGGAAAACCTTGGTAGGACGAAGAGGAAGAGGTGGCCGCCGTCGTCGTCGTGCACCCGACGACCCCACGGCCAATAAAGAAGAGCAGGAAGCCTCGCCAGAGGATGCGATCGAGGTCGAGGGAACCGTGGTGGAACAGCTACGGAACGCGACCTTCCGTGTCGAGCTGGCCAACAAGCACATGGCGCTCGCCCATACCTCGGGCAAGATGCGCCGGTTCCGCATTCGCATCATGCCCGGCGACCGGGTCATCGTGGCGCTTTCGCCCTACGACCTCACCCGCGGTCGCATCGTCTACCGTTATAAGTAGTCGGCGCGCGGCCGCCGGTCCGCCGGTCCGCCGAAAACTCCACCCTCGGATCCCAATGGACTACCCTAGCGGGTAGCCAATCGGGCTCGTGTAGCTGCCCGACCGTTCGTGGAGTCGTGATGAAAAAAGCCTGGAAATCTCTTCCCGAGGGTGTGCGTAGCTGGATCTCGGTCGCCATCAAGATGGTGATCACCTTCGGTGCCTTTTATCTTCTGCTGACCCACGAGGTGGATGACGGCCAAGGGGGCCAGATCTCGGTTTGGGGCGCGGCGGTGACCTACGTGCCCCAGATTGGTTGGCGGCACCTGCTCCCCTTTGCCCTGATCGCCACCGGCATCAAGCTGATCGGAATCCTGTCGTCGA
>JAUUZB010000300.1 GCA_030590185.1 Deltaproteobacteria bacterium | reverse complement strand
GTAGTCGTAGGCGCGGTTGGCCAGGGCGGTGTGCAGGGTGATGCCGGCGATGTCGGCCTGGGGCAAGGGGTCGAGGGATTCGATTTTTTCGTCGTAGATGGTGATGTCGTGGCCCGGGGGGGTCGCCGCCGCCACAAAGGGCAGGGCCAGCTGGGCGAACCGGGCGTGGGTGTTGCCTTCGACGAAACGTTCGCCGGGTTCTGCCGTCACGATGAGTGCGATCTTCATGGTCCCTCCGGGCTGGTGAGGCGCGGGTCGAGATCGGTTGTAATAATGAGACCACCCCTCCGGGGCAAGGCCTAGGGACGATTCTTCCCCTGACGAGCCAACAGCTCATCGAGGGGTGCGAGATCAACCGCGAGGCGCGCGACCACCTCCGCCGTGTCGGTGCCGAGTCGTTCGCCGGCCAGGGTAACGTCGAGGACCAGGTTCGAGATCGCCATCTCCACCAGGGCCGCCTCTTCGGTGATCACGGTGCGGTTCTCCTCGGTTTGGGCGGCGCCGCCAACCAGACAGCGACGTTGGTCCGAGACGAGGATGACCTTGTGTTCCCAGTGTCCCTCGAGCTCGGCCTCGGGGATGCCGTAGCAATAGAGCTCGCCCAGATCCTCGGGCAGCGCGTTGAAGGAGAAGAGGACGACGTCCACGCCGGCGGCCTTGGCGCGTCGCAGGGGCTCGGCCAGGGCGTTCGCCTCCCGCAGCCAAAGGGAGGCGTAGAGGCTCTTTTCACTGCCAACGATCAACGCCGCGGCTCGGTCCAGCAGGTTCCCGTACCCCTGGAGGGTCCAGGTGATCGTCTCCGGCGTGCCGCCGCCCAAGCTCTCGAGGCTGACCTCGAGCTCCCCGAGGGACTTCTCAAAACGCGTGGCGAGCAGCTCGAACAGGCGTTCCGGCGCCAGGGGCACGTACTTGGCCGGCTTGTCCTGGACCGCGTTGACCAGGCCGAGGGATTCGAGGCGCCCGAGGACGTTGTAAATCGCGGAACGCGGGACCTTGGACCGGGAAGCCAGCTCGTAGCCCGTGGCCGGATGGTTCTTGAGCAACGCCAGGTAGGCGCGGGCCGCGGTGGTGGTGAAGCCGAGCTGCTTGAGGGCAGCGATGATGCGTTCTTCCATGCCGGCGGATCCCCGTGGCTCGCCCGTATCTCTCTAGCGAGTTACGCCTACCACGGGGTGCGGCCGTGGCTCAATTATCGAGCACCTCACGAACCGCGATGAGCAAGGCTGCGGGCGGGAACGGCTTGTGGAGCAGTGGCAGCTCGGGCAGCTCATCGAGCTCGGCGCGGAGCTTTTGGTCGCCATAGCCGGTCATCAAGATGACCCGGGCGGCGGGGTTCGCGTCCAACAACGCGCGTACCAGCGACGTCCCGGGACAGCCGGGCAGGATCAGGTCGGTGATCATCAGGTCGAGCTTTGGTTCCTGTTTGGCGAGACGCGCCAGGCCTTCGTTGCCGTCGGCGAGGGCTTCGACTCGGTAGCCGCCCCGTTCGAGGACGCGGCGCAGCAGGTCACGCAACAGGGTGTCATCCTCGACCAGGAGGATGCGCTCCCCCGAGCCGGCGGCGGCCTCACCCGTCAGCTGCCCGGCCGGGAGCGGCTCCTCATCGGTGAGCGGTAGGTAGACTCGCATGGTGGTGCCCGAGCCGAGGGTGCTGTGCGCCTCGACCCGTCCACCGTTTTGCTCGACCACGCTGGCAACGACGGACAGACCGAGGCCGGTGCCAACGTGGGCCGGTTTTGTGCTGAAGAAGGGCTCGAAGATCTGCGCCCGCAGCTCTTCCTTCATGCCTATGCCGTTGTCCTCGACCTCGAGCAGGGCCCAGTCGCCGGTGGCGCCGGTGGCGAGCTCCGGGGGCAGCTGCCCGGCCGGGACGAGCGACGTAGCGACTCGGATCTCGCCGGCATCCTCGATGGCGTCGCGGCTGTTGATCACCAGGTTGAGCAAGATTTGATCGATCTGCGAGCGATCCGCCCAGATCACCAGCGGTCGCGCCGCGGGTTGAATGTTGATGGCGATGCCCTCGCCCATCGCCTGGCGCAGGATCGGCGTGAGGTCGCGAGCGATGTCGTTGAGGTCGACCGCCGCCGGCCGCACCACCTGTTGACGGCCAAAGGTCAGCAGCTGACGGGTGAGGTCGGCCGCCCGCTGGACCGCGCCGATGATCTCGCCGGCGGTACGGTACCCCTCGCTTTGGGCGGGCAAGTCATCGCGCAACAGCTCCGTGAGGCCGAGGATCCCCCCCAGCAAGTTGTTGAAGTCGTGGGCCACGCCGCCGGCGAGTCGGCCCACCGCCTCCATCTTCTGGGCGTGCACCAACTGGCGTTCCTTGTCGACCAACTCACGGGTGCGCTCCTCAACGCGCTCGGAAAGCTCAGAGTTGAAGGCGCTGATCTGCGCCTCCCGCCGCTTGAGCCTCAGGACGTACCGTCGCTCGACCTCTCGGAACATCAGGGTTCGAACAAACACGACGCCAAAGACAGCGCCGACCACGGCCGGAACGATGAAGTAGTACGCCCGCAGATCCGAGAGCTCGAGCTCGAGCGTGACCAGATGCTGCACGGCGGCGGCGACCACCACCGCCAGAGTACACGCCACCACGATCGCCATGTGAACAAAACGCAGCCGCCGCTCGATCCTAGGTCGATCTTCCTCGTCCGTACCGCCCAGATCCAAACCCTCCCGCTACACCTGCGACTCCCCCGCACTGAAGGCCTACTCTAAGATTCTGGGAATGTTAGCACCCCCTGCCCACACGTGTACAACATCGTGATATAGTGGGGTCATTATATAGTAGTGTCAGGCACTACTATATGTCATTTTTCTCGAACAATTTCACCCTAGTCCAAAACAGCCACGACAAATCGTTGAGTGTCGATGGTGCTCGTGACTGGAGAATCCTGGTTGTTGCTGAAATCACTCAGGAAAAAATGGTTTATAGTAGTGCCTGACACTACTATAAACCACTACCCATTAGCTCTGGCCCGCGAGCATGCGCGAGGTCTGGATCTCGAGGATGATTTTGACCTCGTCGGCTACCACGGAGACGCCTTCGGCCATGCGGCTGAACTTGAGGCCGAAATCCTTGCGGTTGATGGTGGCGGTTAGCTCGTAGCCGGCCCGGATCTGGTCGCCGCTGCCGAAGTTGACCTTGTGGGTGCCGACGAGGGTGCCGGTGAAGGTCACCGACCTGGTGACGTTGCGGATGGTCAGGTCCGCCTTGGCGGTGACCTCGTTTCCGTTCCATTTGACCGACTTGGTCTTCACCTCGAGCGTTGGGTACTTGGCGGCATTGAAAAAGTCATCGCCCTTGAGGTGGTTGTCGCGCCCCTCGATGCCGGTGTCGACGGTGCTCGTCTTGGCGGTGGCCTCTAGGGAGGTGACTTTTCCGGTGGACGGATCCGCGTGGACCACAGCGTCGAAGTCCTTGAACTCGCCCCGGACGTTCGTGATCCCGAGGTGCTTGACCGAAAATCCAATGTAGGAGTGACCCTTGTCGATCTCCCACTTGGCTGGGGCGGCCTGAGCATCGAGGGCGGCGAGAAAGAGTAGAGAAAACAAGGCGATTGAAAAACGCTTCATGATGGCGCTCCTGGGTTTTTCTTTGCTGTCCCGGCAGGGGAGCGAACGTTGCACAAAAACTGACGATCCATGCCGGCGCGGGGCGCCTCGGCACCGGGCATTCGGTTGTGGGCTTGCGCCACGATGGGCAGCCGACTTACCTATACGGCCTCTCAACCAGCTGCGGAGGATGGGATGTCGTAGGGGTTGCGCCGCGCGGGAGAGCCGACTTACCTATACGGCCTCTCAAGCAGCTGCGGAGGATGGGATGTTGTAGGGGTTGCGCCGCGCGGGAGAGCCGACTTACCTATACGGCCTCTCAAGCAGCTGCGGAGGATGGGATGTCGGACAGCTTTGGCGCCAAGCGGATTCTAAAGGTAGGCGGTCGCGATTACACGGTCTTCGACCCGCAGGCGGTCGGCGGTGCGGTCAACCGCTTGCCCTACTCGCTGCGACTCCTGTTGGAGAACCTGTTGCGTCACGAGGACGGCCAGGTCGTGGGCGCCGCTGAGATCGAAGCGCTGCGCGACTGGGACGCCGCAGCCGAGCCGGCCACCGAGATCGCGTTTCACCCGGCGCGGGTGCTGCTCCAGGATTTTACCGGCGTACCCGCGGTGGTCGACCTCGCCGCCATGCGCGACGCCATGCGCGCCCTCGGCGGAGACCCGGACCGGATCAACCCGTTGCAACCGGTGGATCTCGTCATCGATCACTCCGTGCAGGTCGACAGCTTCGCCTCAGCGGACGCCCTCGACGCCAACAGCGCACGGGAATTCGAGCGCAACCTGGAGCGCTACCGCTTTCTGCGCTGGGGCCAGGGCGCCTTTCGAAATTTTAGGGTCGTACCGCCGGGGACCGGCATCGTGCACCAGGTCAACCTCGAGTACCTCGGCCAGGTGGTCTTCCGGGGCGCCAACGACACGCTCTACCCGGACAGCCTGGTCGGCACCGATTCCCACACCACCATGATCAACGGGCTCGGGGTGATGGGCTGGGGCGTCGGCGGCATCGAGGCGGAGGCGGCCATGCTCGGTCAGCCCGTGTCAATGCTCATCCCCCAGGTGGTCGGCTTCCGCCTCGCCGGCGAGCTACCGGCCGGGGCGACCGCCACGGATCTGGTGTTGCGCGTGGTCGAGATGCTGCGCCAAAAGGGCGTGGTCGGGAAATTCGTCGAGTTCTATGGACCCGGTCTCGCCGGGCTGCCCCTCGCCGATCGCGCCACCCTCGCCAACATGGCGCCCGAGTACGGCGCCACCATGGGCTTCTTCCCGGTCGACGAGCAGACCCTCGCCTACCTGCGTCTCAGCAATCGGTCCGAGGCCCAGGTCGAGCTAGTTGAGGCCTACTGCCGCGCCGTAGGACTGTTCTTCTCGCCGGAGGACGCGGAGCCGGCCTACACCGACACCCTCGGTCTCGAGCTCGGCGAGGTGGTCCCCTCCATCGCCGGTCCGAGTCGGCCCCAGGATCGCATCCCGCTCACCGCGGCCAAACAAACCACCGAGGCGTTGATCACCGGCCGATTCGAAAAATCCCTCAACCAAACCTTCGAGGTCGAGCGGGGGGGCGAAGCCTTTGCCATGCCCCACGGGGCCGCGGTCATCGCCGCCATCACCTCCTGCACCAACACCTCCAACCCCAAGGTCATGGTGGCCGCTGGCCTGCTGGCCAAACGAGCGGCGGCGCGGGGCTTGCGCACCAAGCCATGGGTCAAGACCTCCCTGGCGCCGGGCTCACAGGTCGTCACCGATTACCTGCGCGAGGCTGGGCTGTTGCCCGGCCTCGAGGCGCTCGGCTTCCACGTCGTTGGTTACGGCTGCACGACCTGCATCGGCAACTCCGGTCCGCTACCGGAGGAGGTCGCCGCGGCTGTGTCAAAACAGGACATTGTGGTTGCCTCGGTGCTGTCGGGGAACCGCAACTTTGACGGGAGGATCAACCCCCTGACCCGGATGAACTTCCTCGCCTCACCGCCGCTGGTGGTGGCCTACGCCCTCGCCGGCCGGGTGACGATCGACTTCGACC
The DNA here is from genome assembly GCA_030590185.1 of Deltaproteobacteria bacterium. The sequence continues at coordinate 446 of JAUUZB010000300.1, read as the reverse complement.
AGCAACCCCTAGGCGAAGACGAGCAGGGTCAGCCGGTGTACCTGCGCGACATTTGGCCCTCGCCAACGGAGGTCGACGACACCGTTGAGGGCGCCATCGCGACCAGCCAGTTTGCCCGTCGTTATGACGCGGTGTTCGAGGGGGATGAGCGCTGGCGCGGCATCGACGTCGGTGGCGGCCAATTCTTCGCCTGGGAGGAGGACTCGACCTACGTGCGGCTGCCGCCTTTTTTCGAGGGTCTGACCAAGGATCCCCCGCCGGCCACCGACGTCGACGGTGCCCGGGTGTTGGCCCTGCTCGGCGATACGGTCACCACCGATCACATCTCGCCGGCCGGATCGATCCCAGCGGACGGACCGGCCGGGACCTACCTCATCGCGCACGGCGTGGCGCCGAAGGATTTCAATTCCTTTGGCTCCCGTCGCGGCAACCACGAGGTGATGATG
>JAUUZB010000422.1 GCA_030590185.1 Deltaproteobacteria bacterium | reverse complement strand
GCAACCGTCGCAGGAGAAGTTGTTGCCATCGTCGCACTCCTCACCCGAATCGAGGTTGCCGTCGCCACAAGTCGCCGGCTCGTGCAGGCAAAACATGGAGCAGCCGTCGCCGCCGATCAGGTTGCCGTCGTCGCATTCCTCCAAGCAGTCCACCACGTTGTTGCCGCACTCTTCGAGGGCACAGGTAGCGTTGCAGCCGTCGCAGGGGGCGTTGTTGCCATCGTCGCAGTCCTCACCCGAGTTCAACTGACCGTCGCCACAGCTCGCTGGCTCGAGGGTGCAATCGGCGGCGCAGCCATCGCCGCTGATCTGGTTGCCGTCGTCGCACTCCTCGAGAGCCGGACAGTCGACGATGCCGTTGCCACAGATCTCATGGGTGCACAGCGGACCGCAGCCGTCGCAGGAGTCATGATTGCCGTCGTCGCACTGCTCGGTGCCATTGATAAACCCGTCGCCACACTCCGGCACCTCGATGGTGCAGGTGGGGGAACAGCCGTCCCCGGGCAGACCGTTGCCGTCGTCACAGGCCTCATCGCACTCGATCAGGTTATTGCCGCAGCGCTCCACCAAACAGATCGGCGAGCAGCCGTCACAGGCCACGTGAGCACCGTCGTCGCACTCCTCGCCGCTGTCGAGGACGCCGTTGCCGCAGTTGACTTGCTCGATGGTGCACAGCGACGAACAGCCATCCCCGGGCTCGAGGTTGCCGTCGTCGCAACCCTCGGCGCACTCCACCGCGCCGTTGCCACACACCTCCACCCGGCAAATCCCTGAGCAGCCGTCGCAGGGCAGGTTAGCACCGTCGTCGCATTCCTCCCCGGCGTCGAGCTGGCCGTTGCCACAGAGGGTGGCCTCGACGGTGCACTCCGCGGAGCAGCCGTCACCGTCAATCAGGTTGCCGTCGTCGCACTCATCGAGGCAGTCGAGCAGGCCGTTGCCGCACTCCTCGTACGTGCAGGCCGGTGAACAGCCATCGCAGGGCGCGTTGTTGCCGTCGTCACAATCCTCGAAGCCGTCGATATCGCCATCGCCGCAATCCACAGACTCGACCCGACAGATCGGCGAGCAGCCGTCGCCGGCGAGCTGGTTGCCGTCGTCACAGTCCTCACCGCAGTCGAGCAGGCCGTTGCCGCAGAGCTCCTCGTGACAGGCTGGGCCGCAGCCATCGCAGGGCAGGTTGTTGCCGTCGTCGCACTCTTCGTCGGTGCTCTGCACGCCGTCGCCGCACAGGATGTTCTCAATCAGGCAACTGCTCGAACAGCCGTCGCCGTCGACCAGGTTGCCGTCCTCGCACTCGTCGGTGCAGTCGAGGGTGCCGTTGCCGCAGCGCTCTTCGGTACAAAAGGCCGAGCAGCCGTCGCAGGGGAGATTATTACGATCGTCGCACTCCTCCGGGTCGATCTGCGAGCCGTCGCCACACAGGGGCGGCACGACCATGCAGGTCGGAGAGCACTCGTCGTCACCCTCGAGGTCGGCGTCATCGCACTCCTCGCCGCAATCGAGCAGCCGGTTGCCGCAACGCTCGATGGTGCAGGCCGGGGCACAGCCGTCGCAGGGATCGTTGTTGCCGTCGTCGCACTCCTCGCCGGCGTCAGCGTCGACCACCCAATTGCCGCAGGTCGGGCTCTCGATGCGGCAGGTGGCTGAGCAACCGTCACGGTTGACCAGGTTGCCGTCATCACAGGCCTCGTCGCACTCCATGGTGCCGTTGCCGCATGCCTCGTAGCGGCAATCGCTGCAGCCGTCGCAGGCCTCGTCATTGCCGTCGTCACATTGCTCACCAGCGTTGAGCACCCCGTCGCCGCACCGGGGGGGCTCCACCAGGCAACGTGAGGAGCAGCCGTCGCCGTCGATCAGGTCGCCGCCATCGCACTCCTCGCCCTTCTCGCGCAGGCCATTGCCGCAAATTGGACCAACCCCGAGCAGATCGTCAAAGAGGTGGGACCATTGCGGATCGCGGATCAGATCCTGTGGGGACGTGCTGCAGGAGGTCGTCACCAGCAAAGAGCAGGTGAGCAAAATATATCGCATACGTAACTCCACCCGGGGGCGCGCTCGCGTGGGCAAGGCAAAGAAACCCCTCAGGAAGGCTTTCCTATCCGAAGTCTAGGAGAGGGATATCAGCCCGTCAAACTTCATTGCGGGGGCTGCGGAGCCGTCGGGCCGCCTATCCGGCAACCGGCTGCGAAAAGGGCTGTCGAGCCAGGCGCTGGGCGCGCGCCGTCACCCGCTTCTTGCCGGCGAGGGCCCGGAGCACCGCGAGGTTGATCGGATCGGCGTGGGGAGTCGGTTTGGGGGTCTCCAGGGTCATGGGCAGCCCGGCAAAAGGGTCTCTCAGCCGCTGGAAGCGTCGCTGGTGTTCGAGGTGACGAACGAGCTCACCGAGTCGCGACGGATGAACTCGCCATAGGCCGCTGCGCATCCCCGCTCAACCCCCCGTCCCGACGGACAACACGCCCATCCCCGTCTCCAACTGCGAGGCGAGCATCTTGGTGAACGCATCAACAGTCTGGCTCTTACTCTCCATGATCAACTTCATGATCGCGGCCTCGTCGTCGATGATCTCCTGCTCGCGCTCGGCGCGCGCCCGGGCCCGCTCAACATCGTTGCTGGCCTCATCGACATCGGCGGATGCGTATTGAACCTCGGCCGTTTGGGAAGCCTGGTACACCTGCTTGGCGGCCTCGACCGCGGCCGCGACCCCGCTGGCTGTGGAGGTCACCGCCTCGGCCACCAAGTTGGCCGCGACCTGCGCGCTCACCCCGGCCGTGGCGGCACCCCCGCCCCCCGCCGCACCGACTCCACCCCCAACCGCCCCGCTCGCCGCCGCCGCCGGCGCTGCTGCGGCCCCCGCGGTCACCACCGAAATCACGACCGTGAGGACCACGGCGAGAACGACCGCCCCGATTTGCGCCACGCGCTCGACCATCTGGGCCTGTTCGATCGCCGACTCGAGCTCCTGTTGCAGCTCCCGGGCGACCTCGGCCTTGGCCTCGGCCTCGTCGAGGGCCTGCTGGCGCAGGTTGGTGGCCAGCTCGTTGAGATCCTGGTGGGTCTCGACCGAGTTGTTCGGGTCGTTGATGTTCAGGATCAGAAACAACGCCATCAGCGATTCGGCGCTGACCTGGGAAAACGGCCGCACCGGATCGCCGCTGGCAGCAAGGGCCTCGGCCGCAGCAGCCAATGGCGCAGCGGCGGTCGGTAGGGGTATCTCCTCGAGTAGCCCGAGGGCGGCGCGAAACACCGGTGGCCCGTAGACGGGCGGCTCGGGCGTGAGTCCACCGTCGCGCAGCAGGCCGTCGAGGATCAGGGAGACGTTCGCAATGAACGACTCTGCTCCCTGGTGCAGCGCTTCGTTGAGCTCCGGCGTGGGCGGTCGAGGCGGTGGCAGCGCAAAGGCCTCACCCTGGGACTGCGCAGCCGCGGCCCGAATCTTGAGCGTTCGCCCCGCAGATTTCGAATCCTGCACGCCCGCGACTCCCCCGGTCCCTCGGGTTGTCGCCCGATTCGCGCTCTCAGGCCGCAGCCGATGCTCGCCCGGACTCGACGCCGGTTGCTGCGCGGTCAAATCGCGGGATCCATCCGGGATCTTCACGCGCGTCGCGCCGTCGATGGTGGCTGGCATGGTCTTTCTCCTACGTCCGAAGGGGTTGGCGGCTACCCTCGCAAACTCCGGGCCAAGGCCGACCCACTAGAATCAAGGGAGTTTCCTGGACGCCGCGGACGATCAGTGTCGCGTCCTGGGACCCGCCCATGGGCCAAGATGGGACGATCAGCGCAGCGGCGACCGAGAAAGACCAGAAAGAGGCCGGCGAGCTGTTCCGCCCACCAAGGACGCTCGCGGCCGCCGGACCTCTTGTTTTTTCCCCCGGCAACGATAAAACGCAGCATGCCCCCGTCCACCGGCAAATGGCTCGGCCCGTGGCTAGCGACCGCCTGCCTCGCGTGGACCACCACCGCATCGGCCGATCCCCCCTCCCCTCTCGCGGACCTACGCTTCGAAAACCCGGTTCTCGGCGCCAAGCTCGTCACCCTCGACGCTTGCATCCGCGCCATGCCCGGCCCGACCTTCCGACACATCGCCTACCAGAAAGGCGGAAACTTCTTCCGCGCCCGCTGGTGTCGAGGCGCGGGCGCCCGCCCGGATTGTCAGATAGCGAGCGGGTCAGCCCGGCGTCGCGACCAACACGCGCTCGAGCTCACCACCCTGTTCTATCCCCAAGGTTTCCCCCAGGTCTTCGGCATGGGGCTCAACGCATTGCAGACCCCGACACGAACCGGCTGGGGCATGAGCCTCTCGTTCGCCGTCGAGGGCAAGCGGGTGGTCGGTTCGGGCCTGTCCCTGAAGTTTGACCGTTTCGACCGGCCCAAGGGCTCGCCCGCGCTCAGCGTGCAGCTCGGCTCCACCCTCAGCCACCAGGTCGCGGCGAGCGAGTTGCGGGTGAACGCCAAGGAGGCTCCCCTCGCGCTGCTGTTGGTGCTCACCGAATCGCCGGAGTCCCTGCGCGATCGGGGCCTGGCCCAACGCGCCGAGCTGCGCCGCGACATCGCCGCCGCCCTCGCCGAGGGTCGCGTGCACACCTGCGACTACGCTCCCTATCGCGGGGACGGCCGGCCGCCGGAATGCACCGAGCGCCCCCTCACCCCTGCGGAGCAGACAGCACAGGGCGAGCGGGCCGAGCGCCGCTTCGCCGCGGAGGAGGCGGCACTCAAACGGGAGTACCGGGCGATGTTCGCGGCCATGGCCGCGGCCCTACCCTCGACCTGCGAGTGGCCCTGAGCCCTCGCCCGAGCCTAGGCGAAACTATCGGAGGGCTCGAACAGGCGGCCGGGCTGCACGACCGTGGTCGCCTCCTCGGCCGGTAGGATCTCGTAGTTGGCTTCGTCCGCGAGGATCTCTTCGAGCAGCTTGGTGTTGAGCGCGTGCCCGGGGCGGTGCAAACGCAAGCGGCCGATAACGGTCATGCCGAGCAGCGCGAGGTCACCGATGGCATCGAGGATCTTGTGGCGCACGAACTCATTGGAGAAGCGCAGGCCCTCGGGGTTGAGGATGCGGTAGTCGTCGATGACGAT
>JAUUZB010000901.1 GCA_030590185.1 Deltaproteobacteria bacterium | reverse complement strand
GCTCGCAGAACTTGACCACGTAGAAGATCACCGCCCGGGCGCCGGTTGCATCCAACAGCCCCTCGAGGTGGGCGATGCGCTCGGCGATGGTGTGACCGCGGGTCGAATCGGGGGGCGCGCCGAGGATACCCTGTGCCATGCGCAAGAAGGGCTCGTCGCTTTGCCCGGCGGGATAGAGCCGTCGGCCGAGGCAGATTAGATCGTCCGCCACCACCCGGCCCCCGGCCTCGGTCAGAGCGTCGAGAACCTCCATCGGCTCGGGCACCACGCCGGAGAGCAACACCGGGATCCCAGGGACGGGCTCGGTGGGCGCCTCGGCCAGCACCTCCCGCATCATCTCGCTGAAACGCTCGGCCGGCAGGTACTCGCGGCTCCGCGCGATCCGGTAGCGCTCACGGTTCGAGAGGCCGGCGGCGCCGGTCATGAAATCCGCGAGCCAGCGGTCTGCCTCCTCCTCCCGCGCGATGGCGGCCCGGAGTTGGTCGGGGTCGGGGCGTTGGCCGGTCAACTCGGCGAGACGATCGTAAACGACGCGCAGCTCGGCGGCGAGAAACTCCGGCCCCGATGCGGTGCTCGCCCGGGGCAGGTAGAGGGTCAGCACCGGCTGCTGCGGTTTGATGAAGTCGATCAGGAGGCTGCCGATGCCCTGCAGCGAATCGCAGGCGTGGGGGACCATGATCAGGTCGACATCGTCGAGTCCACCGGAGAGCTGAAAGGCAAGGGCGCTGCGCACGATGCTACAGGTGTAGGCCTGGAGGTGCTCGTCACCGGTCGCGGTGTTGACCGCGGGGGGACCCCAGACCTCCACCGGCAGGATGTCAAAGGCTCGGAACAGGGCGCGGGGGTAGTGGATCGGCAGGACAGCTGCCACTCGGCCACCGGCTGCTTTGTGCGTTCGGATGATCTCGCTGCGTGGCGGGATGTCGATGTTGAAACTGCCCATCTATGCTGCGGCGGTATCCGAAGGCGCGAGGTAGTGATGCACCAATTCGAGCAATTCCGGCAGCCGAAATGGCTTCGCCAAAAAATCGTTCGCCCCTGATTCGTCGGCGACGTTCCCCAGAACTTCCTCACCGAGGGCGGAGACGAAGATCACCTTGATGTCGGCCAACTCGGCGTCGGAGCGCATGAACTTGCAGACCTCGGAGCCGTCGGTGCCGGGCATCAAGATATCCATCAGGATCAAGGCAGGCTTGAGCTCCCGGGCGAGCGCCAAGGTCTCGTCGCCGCTCGCCGACTTGAAGACCTCGTAGCCATCGTCGCTCAAGGCGGTGTAGAGCAGGCGCAGGATGGTGGGGTCGTCGTCGGCCACCAACACAGTAGGGGCGATGCGCTCCTCCTCGCGGTTGGCGACCTCGTCGATGGCGATGCGCAATTGTTCTGCGGCGCGACCGGAGATTTCGGTGATGTGGAGCCCAGCGACCTCCTGCTCCTTCGAGACCCAAACAACCTCAGCCTGCATCAGCAGGGGCGCGTCATCGAGCACCAGATAGAGGCTCACCCGTTGACCGGGCATCAGGCCCGGGGGACAGGTGACGAACAGGCCGAGCTCCGAGAGGTTCTTGGTGACGTAGACCTCGTCGAGCTTGGGCTCGGCAAAGCGCACCGGGAACTCGTGATGGATCCTGACCGCCCGGCGGGAGCGTCCGATCTCGCTGCTCGGTTGCAGCTCGAGAAAGCGCCGAAAGCGCTCGAGCTCGCCGCTGTCGATGTTGACGTAGACCCCAGGGGCGAACCGCCGGCTCTCGCCCCGGCGGCCAATGACGGTTGCCTCGGCGATGATGGGCAGCGAGACGTCGCCAACGTAGATGGCGAGGGAGACGAGATCCCCGAGCCTACCCCGCTCGCCGGTCGGCACGAAGAGCCGATCGGTGTTGCCCCGAACCAGGTCGCTCCACAGCTGGTATTTACTCTCGTACCGAAGCTCGAGGGCCATCTCCACTCCCAGGCCCGGACTGTACAGCCGGCGCCTGCCCTTGGCGAGGGGAAAATCCAGCCGCACCGCCGCCCGCGGGCGCCGGCCATCGAGTCGGTCAAGCAAATCCACGGAGTCGATCCAGTGTCGCCCGCACCCGGGTGAGCAGATCCTGCTGGGTGAAGGGCTTCTTCAGGAAGTCGAGCTTTCGACCAAGGACCGTTTGGTTGCTGACTCGCTCCGCGGCGTACCCAGAGATCAGGAGCACCTCGCTGTCCGGCCGCTGTTGCCAAAAACGCTCGATAAACGGGGAGCCCGACAGACCGGGCATCACCACGTCGGTCAGCAGCAAATCGATTTTGCCGCGATGCGCGCCGGCCACCCGCAGGGCCTGGTCACCGTCACTCGCCGACAGCACGTGGTAACCGCCGCCGTTCAGAGCGCGGGCGGTGAAACCCCGGACCGTCTCGTCATCCTCGACCAACAGGACGACCTCCGTACCGCTCACCGCCGCTTCCGCTTCCGCTTCCGCTTCCGTCTCGGTCTCGGTCTCGGCCTCGGCCTCGGTCGCGATTTCGATCTCGGCCTGGGCCGACTCGACCGCCGCCGGCAGCCGGATGACAAAGGAGGTTCCCCCGCTCGGCACGGAGTGAACGTCGATGGCTCCCCCGCTCTGAATGACGACACCGTAGACCATGGCCAACCCGAGGCCGGTGCCCTTGCCGACCTCCTTGGTGGTGAAGAAGGGCTGAAAGATCTTGCCCTCGATCTCGGCCGGAATGCCGGTGCCGGTATCGCTCACGGTGAGCAGGACCGCGGGGTCCGAGTCGTCATCGCCCACGAGGTGGGCGGTGACGATGAACAGCTCGCCTCCGTCGGGCATGGCGTCGCGGGCGTTAGCCGCCAAATTGAGCAGGGCACGTTCGATCTGCCGGGGGTCCGCATCAACCAGAGTCGGTTTCCCGGCCAGGTCGAGCCGCAGGTCTACATCCTCTCCGAGCACCCCCTCCAACATTCGCACCGCGTCGGACAACAACCGGTTTAGGTCGAACACCTCGGCGCGGATCACCTGCCGGCGGCCATAGGCGAGCAATTGGGCGGTGAGGTCAGCCCCCCGTTTGGCGGCATGGATGACCTCTGCCGCGTCATGCCAGGTCTGGGATTCCGGGTCCTGCTCCTCCTGCACCAAACGAGCGTAGCCGAGGATGCTGGTGAGCAGGTTGTTGAAGTCGTGGGCAACGCCGCCGGCCAGCCGGCCGAGGCTCTCGAGGCGCTCCGTCTCGTCGAGCTTGGCCCGAAGCGTCTC
>JAUUZB010000970.1 GCA_030590185.1 Deltaproteobacteria bacterium | reverse complement strand
CTACCACCGCTACCGCCTCGCTGAGTTCTTCGCGCGCATCGGTGAGCCGAACAAGGCCCGCCGCGCCCGCCAACGGGCCGAGGAGATCGATCCCCGGGCACGCAGGTTGCGGCCACTCAAGCCGTCGAGGCGGTGAACGGAGATCGATCCCTGAGCCCTCGAGCCGCGACCACTCTAACCGGCGCAGCGATGACCGGCGCGCCCTACAAAAAGATCCGCACCGCCCAGACCGCCGCCAGGATCCCCGCCGTGTCCGCGATCAAACAGGCGACCAGGGTGTGGCGCACCCGCCGCACCTGGATGACCCCAAAGTAGAGCGCCATCACGTAGAAGGTCGTCTCGGTGCTGCCCTGCATGGTGCTGACGATGTTGCCGATCATGGTGTCGGTGCCGTGGGTCTGCATGATCTCGCCGGCGATGGCGTAGGCGCCGGAGCCGGACAAGGAGCGCAGCATCGCCATCGGTAGAACCTCCGCCGGCATGCCGATCACCGAGGTCGCCGGGTCGAGCAGCGCCACCCCGAGATCGATGAAACCGGAGGCGCGCAGCATGCCGACCGCCACCAGGATGGCAACCAGGTAAGGGATGATCTTGATCGCGATCTGAAATCCCTCTTTGCCGCCCTCGACGATGCAGTCGTAGATGTTCACCCCGCGGAACAGGCCGAGGAAGGTGATCAGCCCGATCAACAACGGCAACGGCCAGCTACTCGCCACGGTCTTGGCCGCACCGGCGGCGCCGATGGGCGACACCAAGCCGGCGTTCAAGGCGCTCTTCATCCCAAACAGCCCGGTGGGAGTACCGTAGGTGAGCTCGACCACGCCGTAGGCGAGGGAGACGGCTACCACCGCCAGGCTCTGCAGGGCGAAACCTAGACGCCAACCGCGCAACAAGGGCGGGCTCGCGGTGATCGCCGCCTCCGCCTCGGTGGTGTCTGGTGGGTCGATCAGATCTCTACCCTCCTCATCGACCACCGGCGCCGGGAGCTGCTCCGGCTCAACCCCACGCAGGGCGCGGCGCACCGAAAAAATCCGCCAGCGAGCCAGCAGCTTGGCCACCACGATCGCCACCCCGGTCGAACAGCTAGTCGCCACCAGGGTCGGTATGAATATCGAGCCGGGGGCGTCGGCGCCCAAGGAAGCGCGCAGGGCGATGATGCCGGTCGGCAGCAACGCCAGGTTCGATGTGTTGATCGCCAGGAACAACGCCATCGAATCGCTGGCCGTGCCGCGGTGCTCGTTGAGCTTGTCGAGCTCCAACATCGCCTTGAGGCCAAAGGGCGTGGCGGCGTTGCCCAGGCCGAGCATGTTGGAGGTCATGTTCATGATCATCATGCTGGTGGCCGGGTGATCCGCCGGGACCTCCGGAAACAACCAACGCATCGGGCGCTGTAGCAACAGCGCGATCCAGCGGAGGACCCCGGCCTTGTGCAGCACCTGCATGGCGCCGATCCAGAAGGCCATGGTCCCCACCAACCCGATCGCCAGTGCCACCGCCGAGCTCGCCGAGTCGGTGGTCGCCTTGGCCACCGCGTCCATGCGGCCGGTTAGCGCCCCGCAGGCCAGGGCGATCAACACCATCGCTACCCAAAAAACGTTCAACATCGCCCGGATTATCGCGCCCGTCGCCCCTGAACGCACAAAACCGGCGACCCCGAGGGCTTCAACGCAGTGCGCAAAAACCGCCGTGAAATCGTTAACTTACTGGGGTTCGGCCCTTGTCGATTCCCAACCTCGTCTTAGGATAGTCCTTCGAGGCAGGGACAGGGGCCTGCACCACCGGTGAGGAAAACCATGAGCCTTTGGCAAGCACTGTATGACGCTCAGAACTGGATTCTGCGCGAGTATCTCGACGACCTCACCTACAGCGCCCAGGAGGAGAATCCCGGCGGGCAGACCAAGGTCGGGCCCTTTGGCAAGCAGCCGGCGGTGATCTGGGACTACGTCGCCGACCTGCGCTACGCCGACAGTCACTAGATCCCGCTTGGGGGCCGACCACGAGACGGTTAGGCTTAGGCCGCGACCGTCATGGCGGAGGTCCCCAAACAGCGAATTCGAGAGGTCACCTTCTGGGCGACCGTGGCGATTAGCGCCACCGGCTTGACCCTCTACCTCTTTCGCGATCACCTCGGCGGGCTGCGCCACCGCCTGCTCGGCCCCCACAACGACGTCATCCAAAATTTCTGGATGCTGCGCGCGCAGTGGGGCGCGCTGCTCGAGCTGCGTCCCACCGAGCTCTTCGCCGCGCCGAGCATGTTTCCAGAGGCGCCGGCCCTCGCCTTTGGCGACACCCTGTTCGCCCAGATGCTCACCGGCCTGCCCTTCGCGGCGCTCGGCGAAGCGGAGCTCGGCTTCAACGTCGCGGTCCTCTCCACCTATGTGGTGTGCGCCCTGTGCGGCGCCGGCTTGGCCCGCAGCCTGACCGGCTCCCGGGCCATCGCCCTGTGCATCGGCTTGGCCTTCGCCTTCTTCCCCAAACGGCTGCAGAACTTCTATCACCTCAACAACCTCGCCTTTGGCTGGAGCGCCCTGGCGCTCTGGGCCCTGGTCGCCTGGTATCGCGCCCGCTCCTGGCGTTGGGTCGCGGTCGGCGTGGCGGCGCTGTATCTCCAATTCCTCTCGAGCATCCAGCTCACCTTCCACCTCACCCTGTTCGCCGGGCTCGCAGCCCTGGCCCTGTGGGCGCGCCGGGGGCCAGACACAGCCGACGGCCCGGGGCGGCGTTTCGGCCTGCGGGGTCACGAGCTACGCCAAGTCGCGGCCGCGGGAGTGAGCCTGGCGTTGCTGCTCACCCCCTGGGTCGTGCTCTATGGACCCGCCCGCACCGCCTTGCCCGCCGCCCGCGCCACCGACGCGATGTTCTTCTATCGGGCGCGGCTCGCCGATTGGGCTGGGAATCTGTTTCCAGGTTGGGTCGTGGTGCTCGGCCTCGGCCTCGGGCTGGTGCTCTGGTTGATTCGCCTGCGCCCCGCCTGGCGCGCCCGCCACGCCACGTCCGGGGCGACGCACCTCCCGATTCTGCTGGGGGTGAGCCTCCTCGCCTTTGCACTGAGCTTTGGCCCCTATACCCGGGTCG
>JAUUZB010000940.1 GCA_030590185.1 Deltaproteobacteria bacterium | reverse complement strand
GGGCGGGAAGGGCTTTCAAAAAAACGAGAGATAACTGGCCATTCTCTCTCGTCTTGCCCGACCGGCCCCCTTGCATCACTCGGGTTTCTCAACCTTGCCCACCCCTGACCCGGGTGGATTATCTCTCGTTCGGGTCGTCGGGGGGGCCATGATCGAGGAGGGACCATGATCAAGATCGTCCGGCTCCCCACCGCCACCCCCAGCCTCACCTCTGCCGGCGACGCCTTCTTTGCGGGCCGGGATCTCGCCGCGACCACCCGCCGAACCTATGGCGCGACCTATCGCGCCCTCATCGACGAGCTCGGCGCCGAGCTACCGGTGACCGAGCTCACCGGCCCCGCGCTCGCCGACGCTATCCACCATCGCTGGGCCCACACCTCCCCCACCACCTGGAACAACCGCATCGCCGCCATCCAATCCCTCGTGCGCTATTGCCTGCGCCAGGGCTGGCTCGAGAACGATCCGACGTCTGCGCTCGAGCGGCGCCGGACGCCGCGCAACGAAACGCGGGCGATCCCATACGAGGACCTCGACGCCCTGTGGTCGCGGCCCGACGTAGGCCTGCGGGAGAAGCTGTTGTGGCGGTGCCTCTACTCCACCGCGGCCCGCTCCGCTGATATCCTGGCCCTCGACGTCGAGGACCTCGACCTCGCGCGCAAGCGGGCGGTGATCACGGGCAAGGGCGGCCACCGCGAGACGGTCGTCTGGGACGCGGGCACGGCGCGTTTGTTCCCGCGCTACCTCAGTGGACGCGCGAGCGGACCTGTCTTCCTCACCCTCGGTCAACCCAACGTCATCCCAACCGACGCAGACCGAGGCCCCGATGGTCGAGCCCGGCTCTCCTACCAGCGCGCGTGGTCGTTGTTTCGCGAGGCATCAGGAGCCCAGTGGACGCTCCACCAACTCAGGCACAGCGCGCTGACGCACCTCGGGGAGAAAGGTGTGGCAGCGCCATTGCTGATGGCGAAGTCTCGCCACCGCGACCCGCGGACGCTCGCGCGTTACGTCCAGCCCGGCGTCGAGGCTGTCGCCCGGCTCACGGCCGAGCACGACCCGGCACGGCGGCAACGGGAGAAATAGAAGGATGACGGATCCACGACCATCGACGACCCGGACGAAAATCTGCTCGATCTGTGGGGAGCGGCTGCCGCTGTCGGCGTTTCATCGTCGGCGGCACTACGTGCGGGCCGGGGTGCGCGCGGCGTGCAAGGCGTGCACGCGCGAGACCGAGCGCCAAGCACGAGCCGAGAGCCCGCCCCAGGTCGATGCCAACAAACGAAAAGTCCGTGCCAGAACCCGGACTGCGATCCAGCGGGGGGAGCTGACCCCCATGCCCTGCGAGGTCTGCGGCGACGTGGAGGCGTGCCCGCATCACCGGAGCTACGACGGTGACCAGGCCCACCTCGAGGTCGAGTGGCTGTGTCGAAAGCACCACGGGCTCGAGCACGGCAAGCGGCCGTGGACCAAGCAGGGGGAGTTGTTTCCGGGGCTGACCTGAAGCGCCGCGCTCAACCTGCTGCGGGGCGAGATACTCGCAACGTCCGTGAAGGCCCTTACGGTGCGAAGTAGGCAGCCCAGATCCCTGGGGGTTCTTTCGACTCCGCGGCCACGAGAGCGCGGCCGTTTGGGCTCACCGCAAAGTCGAGCAACTCGCGCTCTTCGCTGAGCCGGTGCGGCCACGACACGAGGGGGCCGGTGTTGTCATCGAGGATGAAGATACCGGTTGACCCGTCTTCGTCCGGAAAGGTCCTGCATTCCACGGCGCCTCGGGTGCCGCCAGCGTGGTTGTCCAGCAGCACGTCCGTGGGGCCAAGGCTCCGGGGATAACCGTCGATCACGACGTATGCCTCACCCCAACCGGAAGCGGGCGAATAGTCCTGGGCCATGACTGAGCTGCCCGTTTCGTCGGCATCGACATCCGCGATCCAAATCGCGTGGGCGCGGCCGTCGGCGTCGATGACCGCGTCCGGGAACATGTTGAAGATTCCATCGCTGGTGCCGAGCGCCTGCTCCGCAATGCAGGTGCCGTCTTCAATGATGCAGGCCACAGCCTCGCGGCCGCCGTCGGTCAGCAAGCGCACCCAAACGGCAACGGCCCAGCCGCCGTCGGCCACCGAGATGCCGGTTAGTCCGCGGTCGTAGTATTCATCGGCAAGCGTCTGCACGGGCCCCCACCCCGCGCCGTAGCGGGTGAAACCAATGCCATCGGCATCCGTGTCCCCGATCACGATCGCGTCCCCCGAAGGGCTGACCGCGAGCTCGTGACCTCGCGCCAGGGGTATGGTCTCGACGGCCGACCATGTGCCGCCTGCGAACCGACTCGTTTCGTCACCGACCAAGCCCGACCGGACCCAAACCGTGTCGTCGGGAAGTACGACCACGTCGCCCCACCGCCTCAGCCAAAGCCCCCAAAGATCCCAGGGCGTTTCGAAGGTGACTGGTTCGAGGTCACCCACGACATCGCCGGTAATCTGAACGACGCTCGGCGCTTCTTTTGGCAACAAGAGGGTGACGGTCCCGTCGCTGGCGATGCCCGCCTTGGGCCTGACGTGGCACCTTCGGTTGTTCCCAATGTAGAACGGGTCGCACGCCAGCAGCTCCGATACCGCCACAGGACTGCCCCACCCATCGGCGAGGTCGTAGCGCACGCCCCAGTACTGCTGTTCTGCCAACGTATCGGAGGATTTGTCGAATATCTGGTAGACGATGTAGCCCTCACCAGAGTCGTTGATCATCACGGTCGCTCCGGATACGTCGTCGCCACTCGAGCGCTCATAAACAACGGTGGGCGTCGACCACCCGGGTGGTGGCGGTCCCTCTCCGCCGGAACCGCCACTGCCGCCACTACCACCGGTGCCGCCACCGCCGTTTTCGGTGGGTGATCCGCCACAGGCGACGGTGCCGAGCAAGATGAAAAGCAGGGCACTCCACGAAGTACTGTGAGTTTGCTCAATCGAGGTCGATCCCGTCATCCTGTCTCCTCCTCTTCAGGAACATTCTCAGGAAGGAGTTTGGTCGAGTCAACATCGAAGTGTCGCGGCCGGCCCCAGTGCCGATTGGTTTTTTCGCTTCAGTACAGGTTCTCCGGCCTCGACCGAGCGCTTCCGTACACCATCGAGTTCAAAACCT
>JAUUZB010001024.1 GCA_030590185.1 Deltaproteobacteria bacterium | reverse complement strand
TAGAGAAGTTGGTCGCGCAGGATGTCGCCGAGCACCGGGACGTCCTTGATCAGGTCGCGGTCGAGGTTGCGGATCGCGAGGATGTCCGACTGCATGCCCCAGCCCGCGGAATCGAAGAAGGTGTCTTCGTGGGTGACGTTGTCGTCGTCGTCGAGGCGTTGGATGCGCCCGGCGTCCATCTCGACGCAGAAGCCCGCCGCGATGACGTCGAGGTTGTCGTCGAGGCAGTTCCCACCGGCCACGATGCCAAAGGACTTGCCCTGATCGTTGGCGGTCCCGGAGGGCAGCATCCCGAGGGGCGGGCGGTGGTTAGCCGCGAGGATCCCCTTGGCCACCTCGGCGAAGGTGCCGTCGCCGCCGAGGTAGATGACGACGTCGACGTGGCCGGTGTTGATCGCCTCCGCGACGACACCCACGGTTTTGCCCTCCGCCTCGGTGGGCAGGAAGTCGACACCCCAGCCACGAGCTCCCATCCGGCCCAGCGCCCGTTTGATGGCTGCCTTGGCCTTGCCTGTCTGGGCGGTGGGGTTGCCGACCAGGAGGTAGCGCATCAGGTCCCCTCCCCCGGGATCATGAACACGATCTGCAAGTGCGCCGTGAGGCCGTGGAGCTCCAAGTCGGGGGTCAGGCCGAAGGCGTACCCGATCTCAAAGGCGAGCTTGATGGTCCGTAGGACGAGCATCTCGGCGCCGGCGGTCGCCGAGATCATCATGATCACACCGCCGCGTCGCTCGATGGTCTCCACTCCGTCGTCGTTGTGGACCACGCGTTCCATCCGGTAGGAGCCGCCGCCGATCACCAGGGTCAAGGGGAGCTCCCAGGTGTCGTGGCGCAGGGGGTCGATGCCCACCGAGAGGCCTCCCCAGGTGAGCTCACTGCTGAAGTCGCCGTCCTCATCCGAGGTGAAACTGTTCTGTCCCCCGCCGCCGAGCCGCAGCCAACCGTCGAAGTAGTAGGAATAGCCGGCGCCGCCGAAGCTGTAGGTCATGAAGGAGCGGTTGCCATGGCTCGGCAGCCAAAACCGGGTGACGCTGACGAACGGTCCCCCGGCGCCCTGGTACCTGGTGCTCACGGGCTCAGCCCGAGCTAGGGAGGCCGGCAAGAGGAGGCCGATGGTGAGGCAAGTGATAGCTCGTAGGGTCAAGGGATCGACTCCAAGGCGCTTGCTGGATAGTCCCCTAGGCTCGACGATCGAAGCACGGTCTATCCGATTTTTGTCAGCATAGCGGCTGGCGGCACGGCCGGTAAAGGGAGCGCAGAGGCTTGCGCCCGGCGGCATGGGTTGCAGGTTCAAATCCGAGTCTCTGGTGTGTGAGTGTCCTACCTTTCGTCACAATCCCCCACAATGCGTACCTCACGATACCCTCGCGTACCCTTGCGCACCCTTCCTCACATTGACTGAGAGGAGCTCACAAAAGATCCTCTCCTCATACACGAGAGTGCTTTGTCGTGACGGGATACAAAATGAAATGTGCAGTTGAGCTTCGGTTGATCCACGGCCTGTCTTTGTTTTCTATACTGAGTGTAGCGGGATGCTCCGATTCGGGCGCCCGGCCCAGCAAGCTCGATCTCGCCGAGGACGGCGTGCACAACGTCACCGGCGAAGCGCTGCAAGCGGACTTCGAGCGCGAAGGCGACTACCTGCTCTCACCGGTCTTCGAGGTAGAGCAGCCTGCGCAGCGCACGGGCTTTATGGTCGACCTCGAAGATCTCAAGCTCGAACAGGTAACTCGGCTCGAGGCGCGCGGTTGGGTCGACGGTGAGCCCGGCGTGTGGCACGAGGCGGAGATCACCTGGTGGGAGGACCCGTTGTTCGTGGCCCGGGTGGATTTCGACTTCGACGCCACCTCGGTGCAGATCCGGGTGCACGCCCACGACGCCCACACCATCGCCAACCTGAGTTGGGCCGGGGTGACGCTGCCCGTTGAGGCCGAGGGTCAGGCAGGCGGATCGACCACCAGCCAGGCGCTCTCCGCGGTTGGGGCCGGCACGCCCGGAGTCATCAGCCGTGATGCCTGGGGCGCCCGTGACACCAAGTGCACGAGCCTGGACAGCGCCCGCGACCGGTTGACGATTCATCACACCGTAACGCCAACCCAGTCCGGCGGCAGCTATGAGAAGCGCGTGCGCGCCATCCAAGCCTTCCACCTCGACGTCCGCGGCTGGTGTGACGTCGGTTATCACTACCTCGTCAGCGCAAGCGGCGAGGTCTACGAGGGCCGGCCGGCCCCAGACCGGGGTGCCCACGTCTCCGGCGCCACCACCGGCAACCTCGGGATCGCCTTCGTTGGCTGCTTCCAGGCGGACGGCTGCAACGGCTGGGGCACTGAGGTGCCGCCCGAGGAGATGCTGGTCGGCGCCGCACATCTGATCGAGCAACTCGCCCTCACCCACGGTCTCTCGGTCAACGACGCCACCGTGATTGGACACCGTGACCATCCGACCGCCCAAACCGCCTGTCCGGGTGACAACCTCTACGCTGAGCTGCAGAACATCCGCAACGAGGTCAACGCCTTGATCAGTGAGCCGGTTGAGGAAGAACCCGTCGACCCCTGCGGCGGCGTCACTTACACCGGGCAGTGCGACGGCGATCGTCTCAGCTTTTGCGCCGACGGTGCGTTGTACGAATACGATTGCGGCAACACCGGCTCGGTGTGCGCCTGGCAGAACGACAGCATCGGCTACAATTGCCTGGCGTCGGCGGACCCCTGCGATGGCCTCGACTACTACGGTACCTGCGAGGGGAGCCTGCTACGCTACTGCAGCAACGACACTCTTCACGAGTATGATTGCGCTACCAGCGGCCGCAGCTGCGGGTGGCAGAGTAGCAGCATCGGCTACAACTGCTTGTGACGCCGTCGGGCGGGCGGTGGCTCAAACGGCTCCCGAGTTTCCGGACTCGGCCGTACCGG
>JAUUZB010000708.1 GCA_030590185.1 Deltaproteobacteria bacterium | reverse complement strand
GGCTGATCACCACCTCCGAGTGGATCTTCCACCGGGCCCCCATGTCGTGCTCGTAACGGTCCTCGTAGATCTCCTCGGCCCGTTCCAAGTGGTAGAGGGCACGCGAGAAATCGGCGTCCGCGTTCCAGTAGACGTTGCCGATGGTCAGGTGGCCAACGATCGAGTCCTCATCCCGAGCCAGGAGCTCCTGGCTCGCGCGCCGAGCGGTCACCCATTTCCTCCCGTGATAGAGAGCGAGCACCTCCGCCTCGAGGTCGCTCAGCGATCCCGGCGTTTGCGACACCGTCGCCAGCAACACCAGCCATGGGGAGATGAGTGTCATGGTCGGGAGGAGGCCTCCGGCGTACGCCTCAGAACTTGGGCGGTCGCATGGTGCGGTTCGCCAACTTCTCCAGCGGTGCCGCGCAACAGGCCGAGACCACGTGCTCCGGATCCCCCGCCCCCGGCGCCGGCACGATCCGGTGAGAAAAGATGACCTTGGAGAGAACCTCCACGTCCTCGGCGTTGACGTATTCGCGTTGCTTGCTCAAGGCGCGGGCCTGCAAGGCGGGCAACATGAGCACCAGGGCCCGGGTGGAGGCTCCTTGCAAGCACTCCGGTCGATTCCGCGTCTCCCCGGCGATGTCGACCAACGCCTCGCGCACCGCCGGCGCGATGTGGATCGACTTGGTGCACACCGCCCGGGCGTCCAAGATCTCGGTGCGGGTGACCCGAGGCAAATCCTCCCCAGCCCCCTTGAGGACCTCCTCGTAGCGGTTGAGCAGATCGAGCTCCGCCTCCCGGGCGATGTGGACCATCTTGATCTTGAAGAGGAAGCGATCGAGCTGAGCCGCGGGCAAGGGGAAGGTACCGGCCAGGTCGAGCGGGTTCTGGGTCGCCATCACAAAAAACAAATCGTCGAGCTTGCGAGTTCGGTTGTCGACCGTGGTCTGTTTCTCGGCCATCGCCTCGAGCAACGCCGACTGAACCTTGGGAGAGGTTCGGTTGATCTCGTCCGCCAACACGATGTGCGCGAAGATCGGCCCGGGACGGAAGAAGAAGCGATTGGTGTTTGGGTCAAAGATGGTCGTGCCGGTGACGTCACCCGGCAGCAGGTCCGGGGTGAACTGGATGCGCCGGATGGCGACGATGTTGTCGTCCGGCAAGTCGTCGATCAAACAATCACCGAGCGCCTTGGCCAGGGTGGTCTTGCCCGAGCCGGGGTAGTCCTCGAGCAGGACGTGACCGTCAGCCAACAAGGCGATGATCAAGAGCTCGATGACGTCGTCGCGGCCGATGATGCCCTTGGACAAACGGCCGCGCAGACGCTCCAGAACGCCGTGGGCACCCTCTAGGGTATCAATCCGCGGTGCCGGTTCGTAGGTGATGTGCTTGCTCTGTTCGAACTCAACTTCCATCTCTGCTCCGCAGGGTCAACGTGACCAATAAAAGGACAGGGGGTTGAGGTGCCCGAGGAGGCGCCGCCAACGGGGTAGGGTCTGTTTCATCTGCTGTCTGATGTGACGCGACAACGATCGCCAGGTCGGCTTCGAATACTCCCGGCGGCCGCCGCCGTCCGGGGCCACGAAGGGCGCACCGAGGGTACCAGCCCCGTGAAGGTCGGTGGCCTCGACCAACGACGGATAGGTCGTGGACAGCCGGCTGGCGAAGGCCTCGCGGGTCTCCCCCCAACGCCGCGCGATACCGACCTCGGCCAGGCGATCCATGACATCGCGAAAGGCGACCCGTGGCACCGCATCGATCGGCGCCCACAGGCGCCAGCTCCGCCGCCACAATTTGACCGCGTAGAGGCACATCAGGGTCGCCACCAAGAGCGACAGCCCGACCCGCCACAGGTAGGGTTTGACCGCCGCCCACCAACGCCACTCGTCCCGGCGACGAGCCGACTCCTCCGGCTCCTGACGGGCCATCTGCGCGAGCTGTTTGAGCGCCTCGTCGTCGAGGGGCTCGCGGGGATCGTCGAGGACCCGGCCGGGGGCTATGTCGATCGGCACCCAGCCGACGTCACGGATGAACAGCTCGGGCCAGGCGTGGGCGTGGCTGCTGTCGACCAAGATCGCGCCGCCCCGTTCGTGGGTCTCCGGCACCGCGTAGCCCGTAGCGATCCGAGCCGGCAGCCCCACCGAGCGCAGCAGGTAGGTCATGGCGTGGGCGTTGTGCACACAGTATCCAACTCGGTCGCCGAACAAGAAGTCGGCGGTTGGGTCGGCACTATTGAACGACCGGAGCCTCAACGAATAGGTGACCGTCGCGTCCAGCATCAACTTGATCGCCACGGCGCGCGCCACCGGGAACGAGCGGGCTTCGTCTCGCATTCCACGGATCACCTCATCGGCGAGCTCGCCATAGCGGGGGTCCTCCGGGGCCTGGGTGTAGTGTTCCCAGGTCTTGGCGTCCCACTCCGCGTCGCCCACCTCGCCGCGCACCAGGCCGTCGAAGTCGGCCAGAGTGGATGAGATGAAGCTGTAGGTGGTCACGAAGCGTTGAGGATAGGGGTTGGGCTCCGGCTTAAACGACAGCGGGGCCTCCAGGGCGAATGGTGCGGTGTGCTCCGCGAGCAGCGCGACCTTGGCCCGCACCGTGGTGCGCTTGGCGGCCGGCGGCACCCAGGAAACCTCGGCCTCGACCGGCGCGAACTCCCGCAGATAGTCGCCGTCAAAGTCGCGCGCCGCCGGCACCATGCGCCGGCCGTTGAATTGGCTGTGGGGCTCCTGACGCAGGTAGAAGTGCTCGAGGGGCGGCCGGTAGTCATCGCCGAGCAGCACCACCGCGATCGGCTGCGATTGCGGCGGCGGCGGGGCATCGGGGTTCCGCTCCTCGCCATAGACATCCGGCGGCCGGGTCGGGCCGTCGCCACCCTCCTGCTCACCACCCTCGTTCGCCGCCGTGCCCTGCGCCTCTCCCGTGGAGCCGCTCTGTTTCTCCTGCGACGCTGGCTGTTCGTCGGCACCCGTCCCGCCGTTGGGTTGTTGTTCGGGGGAGCCGTCGGCCCGTTTGGGTTTGAGTCCGTCCTCACCCTTTGAGTCGCGGCCATCCTTGGGATCGCGACCGTCCTTTGGGGCGCGACCGCCCGGTGGCTCGTCGCCCTCCGCCGAGCGCCCGTCGGGGCGGCGCTCATCTCCCGACTGCTGACCGTTGTCCTTTGGTGGCGGCGCCCCCGAGCTGTCCGGACCGCCCGCTGCGTCGTAGCCCTCCTGAATATCTGCCAGGGCGGTGGCCTTGGGCGGCTCGGTCTCAGCTTCGAAGTCGACCACCCCAATCAACAGCAGGGGCAACAACGCCACGAGCAAGGCGCTGGCCCGTGCCGTGCTCTTCGACTCCAGCGCCCACAGCGCGATCAGGGTGGCCGCCGCGAGCCCGCCGATCCACAACAGCGCGGTGGCCGGCGCCCAACCGTGGGACCAGGCCCAGTCGCTGAGCCACAGCGGCCGGCCCAGGGCTCCATCACGGTGGGTTGCGAAGCTGGCGCAGAGCCCCACGGTGAGCACCGAGAACTCCAGTGGCAGCAGGGAGGCAAAGCGCGCCGCCCATGCCCGCAGCCCGCCCACCACCGTGGCGCCGAGGGCAAAGAACCACACCAAGGCACTCAGGGAGAGGGGCACCGCCGGGCCGAGGAGCGATCCGAACAGAGAGATCTCCACCAAGGACGCGGCGAGCACCCGGCCGGCGAGCAACAGGAGGAACGGCCCGGCCACGAGCCACTGCCAGCGGACACGGCTGCGCGCCACCCGTTGCCCAGCGATCATCCCGAACAGCGCACCCAACACGGCTCCCCACAGCCCGGCACCGCCGGTGAAGATGGCGACCGTCGACCAGACCGCGAAGGTC
>JAUUZB010000971.1 GCA_030590185.1 Deltaproteobacteria bacterium | reverse complement strand
TTGGAATCCAAGGTCGGTGGGTTTTTCGTGGCTCGCCTCGAGCCGCCGGATGTTGCCAAGCGTCTCGACTACAGCCAGGATCTATTGGTCAGCGCTGTGGTACCGCCGCCGCCGGGGATGGCCGCGGCGGTGAAGCGCCAGCGAATCACGCTGACCTTCAGCGGTTTTGGCGACGCCCCGCCGCCGAGCTCGGACCGGCAGGCGGTCAGCCGCGAGAAGGGTAGGGAGCAGGAGGACCGGGTCCTGCTCACCCTGACCCTGGATGCGCCCCCGCGCGGCCCGTTGCCAACTGGGGCACCAGCGCGTCTCGATCCCAACCTCGTCGCGACCCCGTTCATCCAGAGCGACAGCCCGAAGCTCGTGGCGCGGGCGCGGGAGGTGATCGGTGACGCCACCACCCTGGCAGTGGCGGTGGAGCGCCTGACCCGTTTCGTCTACGCGCACGTGCGGGATGAATACGTGCCGGCCTATTCCAACGCCCTCGAGGCGCTCGAGTCGGGTCGCGGGGATTGCACCGAGCACAGCATCCTGTTCGTCGCCCTCGCCCGGGCGCTCGGGATCCCGGCGCGGGTCGCGGTGGGTATCGCTTACTGGCCGGCCGGCGCCGGTTTTGGCTGGCACGCCTGGGCCGAGATCCGGGATGGGGAACGTTGGCTGAGCGTCGATCCCACCTGGAATCAACCGATCGCCGACGTCACCCACGTCAAACTCGCCGATGGCGGGCCAGCGGAGCAAGCGCGGATCGTCATGCTCCTCGGGCAGTTGCGCATCGTCGCCGCCGAGTTATAAAAAACGTCGGCCAAAAAATTGCTACCAGGATCGTTGCACGGTTCAATGCCTCCCACGAATGAAGAACACAGCGAACCACATCAACCTACATCAACCGGATTGTGTTGGAGCTGAGGCATGAAGAGCAGATTTACCGATTATGAGCATTTTCATCGTGAGGTCCTCCGTGGCAAGTCTGGCCCCTTGGCCTCGGCTGCCGAGGAGATCGCCGATGATATCTATCATCAGGAGGTCGTCGAGGAGTTCGACTCACTCTGGGATAGCTACGACGACGAGGAATAGCCCGCCCCCCCTCCGGCGTTATTCGGTCGAGGGGGGCGTTCTGCTCCCCTCCCGGTCCGCCCCCCTTGATCTCCGGTGAGCCTTTATGGCTTTGTAATACTTTAGAGCGCTTGAGAGGCATCGCTAATGGGAGACATCTGGAGCAACGTCGGGGCCAGCCTGCCCTCCACCAGCCAGGACTGGCTGTACCAACTGGACGGTCAGATCCACGGCCCGGTCCCCAAAGAGAAGATCGTCCAAAAACTTCTCGCCGGTGACCTCGACGCCAAGACATTGATCGCCCGCGAGGGTGGCGAATTTCATTCGCTGAGTCAGGTGGCCGCCTTTGCCCCTCACCTCGAGGAGCTGGGGGACAAGCTGGACGAGGCGGCCTCCAAGTCCAAGCGCAACGCGATCATCGTCGTGATTCTGGTGTTGCTCGGGGCGGGCGGCGGGCTCGGCTTCTATCTCAAGACCGCCGCCGATGCGAAGGGAGAGCAGCTCGTCGCGGAGCACGCCGCGGCCCAAGCCAAGCTCGACGAGGAGGCCAAGCAGCGCAAGGCGTTGCTCGACAACGATAACGTCGAGCTCGTCGCGTTGGTCAGCTTCGATGAATCGGCGATGAAGGTCGGTGGCACCGCCCCGGTCAGGACCAGGCGGCCCAAGGGTCCCAAGGGCACCGGCCCCAAGGGCGGGCGTGACGTCGAGCCGCCGATGATGTCGTCATGTCAGCGCAGCACCGGTGAGATCCTCAACGTGCTCAAGAAGCACCTGCGCAACATCAATACCTGCGTCCAGGCCGAAAAGAGCCGCGACCCGGGCAACCTGCCGGCCACCCTCAAGTTGAGCTTCGTGGCCAAACCGGACGGCAAGGTCGGCGACTTCAACATTCTGGATCGCCACTACAAGACAGGCCCGATGCGCAACTGCATGATCAAGACTTTCAGGATGGTCAAGTACCCACCCACCGGCGGGAGCAACTGTCCGGTCACCATCCCGATCAAAATCGGCGGCTAGTAGACCGTCCCCCGTAGGTGACGGATCCTAAAACGATCCGCTCAGTCCCAGCCCAACCCCCGCCGCCCCAACCTGCGGGCTAATGACCACCGATCCGCCCTCCCCAGTCCCCTCCCGCACGTGCCACCACGGGATCAGAATCCCAGCCCCTGCCCCAATCAGCAATCCGGCGAGCACGTCCGTATAAAAATGCCGGCCACCGGCAACCCGCGCTAACCCGGTAACCACAGAGATCGCCGCGGCCCCCCCGAACACCGCGAACCGCCACGGCGACTCTGGGTGGCGCAGGGCGAAGGTAACCGAATAGGCGGTGGTGACGGCGGCGGCGGTCGACGTATGCCCCGAGGGGAAACTGAGCTGTTGCCGGAACGCCTTCACTGGCGCGCCAACCGTGTAGTGGTTCGGCCGCGGCCGCCGCACCGTTAGTTTGATGGCGTCGGTAATCACCATGGCCAGCGCCGTGGCCTCGGCGAGCACCAAGGCGTCGGTGAAGAAATCCGAACCCGGCGCGTCGCTCTCGGCCAACCAGGCATCGAGCCCTGCGGCGGCGGCGCTCAACGCCACGGCGCCGTACATGCCGGCGTCACTGACCTTCCGCCACGCCAGGGAGTTGTTGCCCACCACCGTGCGGTCCAACTCGTTGAGCACCGCCGGATCGCAGCGGCTGTGACCAACCGGCGGCTCGCAGGCCAGGCCGCCCGGGATGCCGGGCTCGATGAACGCCACGTAGACGCTGATGCTCGCCAGAGCGGAGAGCGTGGCGGCACCGTGGGTGAAGAGATCGAGCTCGTAGGGCGTGGCCCGCATCAACGGCGGATCGGTCGCTGCCGGAGCCTCGAGCGGGCCGGCGGTGACGAGAAGAGCTGCGATCGCGACCGTGACCATCGAGGCCATCATCCTATTGCTTTGACCCGCTCATGGCGAGCGGCCTGGCGTTCGGCGGTGGCGAGAGCCGAGGCCAGCAACAGCGACCGCAGGCTCCGATTCGGGCGCTGCCCCCTTGG
>JAUUZB010000325.1 GCA_030590185.1 Deltaproteobacteria bacterium | reverse complement strand
TGGTTACCCTGGGTGAGCTCTGCTTGAGCCCCATGGGGTTATCCGTGGTCTCCAAGCTGGCGCCGAGGCGCTGCGCTGGTTTCCTCATGGGCATGTGGTTCATGGCCACCGCGGTGGGGAACTACCTCTCCGGGTTTGTCGGCCGCTTCTGGGACGAGTGGAAGCACAGCTCATTCTTCTTCATGTTGGTCGTGAGCTCTCTGGTCGCTGCGGGCATCCTGGCGCTGTTTCTCAAATTCCTGCGCAGCGCCATGCCGGATGAGAACCCGACGGAGAGTTGAACGATGGCTATCTCATGACGATCGACGAGCTAATCAACGAGCTCAAACGCCTGGTCGCCGAGCAGGCGGAGCTCTCCACGATCATGGAGACTGCGGTCCGGCAGCTGCACGAGACCCAGGTGCGGTTCGATTGGACCGGGATCTACGAGCTCTTTGAAGACGGCATGCTGCGGCTCGGTCCCTTCGTCGGCGCGCCCACCGATCACGTCTTCATTGGGGTAGGTAACGGCGTCTGCGGCACGGCAGTGGCTGAGCGGCGCAACATCAACATCTCCGACGTTCGCGAGGTGGACAATTACCTGGCCTGCAGCGCCGAGACGCGCTCGGAGCTCGTGGTTCTCATCCGCGACGATAAAACCATCTACGCCCAGATCGATATCGACAGTCATACGGTGGGCGCCTTTGACGAAGCGACGGTTCGCGACGTGGAGCGAATCGCCGACGTCCTGGCCGAGGTTTACGCGCGTCACGCAAAAGCGGGAGCGCACGAGTCGTAGACCTCCATGGCTAGGCCCGAGCAACCCACCGCCGTGCGCCTGGCGGCTCTCCTGGCCGGGGAGCCTACCGAGGAGGCGTTGACCGCGGTGGCCGCGGAGCTCGAGCCCCTGTCCCCGGTTGAGCTCACCGCCCTGGTCGCCGAGCTGGCGACAACGGTGGGGCAGACCGAGCATCGTCTGGCTGAAACCCGCGCCGAGCTGGCCAAGACCAAGCGCTGGTTCGACACCATGGACAAACAGCTCCGGGTCCTGGAGCGCGAACGCCAGAAGCTCTCGGCCGTGATCAATCAGTCGGACACACCGATCTTCATCGCTAGTCGCGACCTGACCCTTCAGGGGTCCAACGCGGCGCTCAAGCACCGCCTCGAGGAGGGCGCCGCGAAACGCCTGAGCGGGCTCACGGTGCAAGAGGTCTGGGACGCGCTGGCCGTCGACTGCCCACCTGCGGGATCGGCCGGTTGTCCCTTGGCACGCGCTTTTGACGCCAACCTGGTCGCTCATGCGGAGACTCGGCAATTCCAGAACGGCAGCACCCGCAACCTCTATCTGAGCGTCCTGCCGATCAAGGATCCGGACGGCTCGACCGCCGAGGTGCTGGTGATGATCCAGGATCTGAGCAACCTCGAGGTGCTCCGGCGCTCCGAGTCCAGGTACCGGCTGCTGTTCGAGCGCAGTCCCGATGCGATGGTGATGGCCGATCCACACAGCGGTCGCATCCTGTTGACCAACCCGGCGGCCACTGAGCTCACCGGCTACGCCCAGCGCGAGCTGGCAGCCATGACCCTCGAGGAGCTTCACCAGCCCGCGGATTGGCCGGCGGCCCACCATGACTATGAACGGGCGGTGGCTGGGGATGCCGTCATCCATGCCGAGCACCACTTGCTCACCTCGACCGGCCAACGGATCGACGCCCAGGTCACGGCCACTCGGTTTGACCTCAACGGCCGGCCGGTGGTCCTCGCCGAATTCCAAGACGTCACCGAGCAACGCCGGCTTCAGGCCGAGCTCCACCATTCCCAGAAGATGGAGGCGGTAGGTCGCCTCGCTGGCGGTGTGGCCCACGAGTTCAACAACATCATGACGATCATTCTCGGTCAGTCCGATCTGCTCGGGGTCCACCCCAACGCCGACGCCGAGCTCCGGGAGATTGCCGACACCACGGGGAAGGCGGCGCTGCGGGCAGCATTCCTCACCCGCAAGCTCCTCGCCTTCAGCCGCAAGGAAGTCGTGTGCCCGGTGACCCTCGATCTCAACGAGGTGATCGGCGCCATCGAGGGCATGGTGCGCCATCTCGTGGGCGAGCGGGCAACAACCCACATCGAGCTCGCGCCGGAGGCCTGTCTGGTTCGAGCCGACCGCGGTCAGATCGAGCAGGTGGTGATCAACCTCGCGGCCAACGCGCGCGACGCCCTGCGCGACGGCGGCAACTTCTGGCTCGCGGTGTCGTCGTTCTCGTCGCCCGGCTCACCAGCGGAGGTGATCCTCACGGCTCGCGACGACGGGATGGGCATGGACGCGGAGACCCGCGATCGACTGTTCGAGCCCTTTTTCACCACCAAGGCGCCAGGAGAAGGCACCGGCCTGGGCATGAGCACCATCTATAATGTGGTGGAAACCTGCGGTGGGCGCATCGAGGTCGAGAGCGAGCCGGATCAGGGCTCCTGCTTCGTGATCAGTCTGCCGCGTGCGTTGGTGGGCACCACCAGGAAAAACGCCGATACCCACGGCAGCGAGGCCAGCCTCGGTGGCGATGAACGCATCCTGGTTGTGGATGACATACGCAACGTGCGTGAGACCGCGGCTCGCATGCTCGAGCTCGATGGATACGACGTCACCGTGGCCGGCTCGGGCGAGGAGGCGCTGGCGATCTTCGCTGCAGCGACCGAGCCCTTCCACCTCCTGCTGACCGACGTGGTCATGCCCGGCATGACCGGCGGCGAGCTCGCCCAGGAGGTCACCCGTCGGTTCCCCGAAACCCGAGTTCTCTACGTGTCGGGTTACACCGATGAGGAGATCGTGCGGCTCGGGGTGTCCCGGGCCGAGGCCGATTTCCTTCACAAGCCATTCTCCAGCGCATCTCTCGGGAGAAAGGTCAGGGCGGTGCTGGACTCCTGACGCGATACAGCGGCATCACTCGGCCCGACCCGTGAACCGCCCGAGCAGCAACAACCCCACGCAGGCCGCCACGCAGAGCCAAGCGAACGCATCGCCGATCTGCGCGTAGGGACTCGGCACCGCGACCCGGGGGACGTCGACAATTGAGACGTCCGCGGTGAACAGCTCGGTGCGCGCCACGATCACGCCTCGAGGATCGATGTACGCGGAGAATCCCGTGGTAGCGACCCGCACCATCGGCACACCGAACTGAGCGGACTGCACCGCGGCCATGGCCAGGTGCTGGCTCGGAAAGGAGGTATCACCGAACCAGGTGTCGTAGGTCACGGTGACCAACAGGTCGATATCGCCGGATACCAACCGGCGCACGTGGGCGGTCTTGACCGCTTCGTAGCAGATCAAAAACGAGAAGCACGCGGCGGGTGTTGCGTAGATCGGCGAGCCCTCGCCGGGAAGGTTTGCGCTGTAGGGGCGGATCGCAGCGATGACCGGAAAGAGATCTTCGAAAGGCATGAACTCGCCAAAGGGTAGCAGGACGTTCTTGTCGTAGCGCTCGTCAATTAGACCGGCGCCATGGACCCGGAAGGCGGAGTTGAGACGGCCCCGGGTGCCGTCGGGGCGGCTCCCCCAGGCGTGGCCGCCGGTCCAGACCTCGACCCCGTGCTCCGCCACGAACTCCAAGAGACGCCGGTTGCGCGGCAAACTCGGCGTCCCGGGCAGGGCGCCCTCTGGCCAGACGAAGACCTCGACGTCGGGATCCCGCGCCAGGGTCTCGCGGCCCAGGCGCAGGAAGGTGTCGAGCACCGCGGTGGGGCCCGAGCGATTGATCTCGACTCGGGCGAAGACGTCGTTGTTGGTCTGAACCAGGGCGATGCGACGCCTGCCGGCAGCACCCTCGGCGTCGTCGAGCATCGCGATCCGGACACAGGAGTAGGCAACGCTGACGATGATCAGCCCCACCGCCACGCCAGCGGCCCGCAACAGGGGCCCGTGGCGCAACGTCTCACCCGCCCGCCAGCGCTCCCACACCCAGAGCAGCAGGGCGTTCCACAATACGATCTGGAACGTCACCCCAGACAGACCAGTCACGGCGGCGAGCAGAAAGAAGCGTGGGTGCTGATAGAAGGTCACGCCCTGGGCGTAGGGGAAGATTTGTGGGGTCAGGTACTCGCAGGCCACCCACCAGGCTGCGATGCTGAACGGCCACGCCGCACCGCTGGCCCGCCGCAGGCTGGCAAAGCCCCAGCCAAAAAGGCCGAGGTAGGCACCAAAGGCCAAACCGTGCAGGAGGTAGACCGCGAGCCCGGCTAGCAATGGAAACGCGGCGTAGGAGTCGAGGGTGGTGGGCAGCCAATGGGAGATCGACAGCACCGCGGCGATGCCGATCAACCAACCAGCGAGAAAGGCGCGCCTCCCCCGGAGCTGACTGATCGCCCACAGCCCCGGCACCAGATAGAACGGGCTGAGCCACCAGAGGGTGAGGGGCGGGAGCAGGATGGCCTGTACAACACCCGAGATGAGCAGCGCGCCGATGAGCAACACCATTTGATCGAAAACACAAACCAATCCACCGGCGTTGTCAACGATCAATGCACTCCCAGTTGGCGCAACGCTTGCGGAGTCTGCTGCCAGAATCGTATCCTCAACGGCGAATCCGTTTCGCTAGCAAAGGGGCTCCCATGTGGTTCGTTCGTATCGTGCGCAAGGCGTTATTGTTCGTGGTCTGCGGCACGACCACAGTGATCATCGCGGCCTGCTATGGAGTGAGCGCCGGCGTCGACAACATCGTGGTATGGCTCCGGGCCCACGACAGCGCCGGCACCCCCATCGAAGGTCTCGAGGTGGTCCTCGACTGTGACGGTACCGTCGATCAACAACTCACCGATGCTTACGGCGATGTCGAGTTCTACGTCTCCGAATACACCGACCTCGAGACGTGCAGTGCAACCCTGACCGACGTCGACGGCGCCGACAATGGCGGTGACTTCGCCACCCAAACCGTCCAGCTCAACGCCACCGACGGCGAGTACGATGTGGAGATGACCGAAAACTAGGCCACGCCCCTCCCCTCCCCTCCCCGGCTCCGGACTCGTTGGGGTCGCACGACACGATGCTCAACGTCGCACGCGAATATGCCTATCGCGCCTACAAGTACCTCGAGGTCCGCGAGCACCGCTTGGAGTATCTCTTTTTGGAGATCACCCGCCGCTGCAACCTGAGCTGCCTGCACTGCGGCTCCGACTGCACCGCCGATACCAGCGCCCCGGAGCTGACCACCGACAGCTGGCTCAAGATCATCTCCTACGTGCGGGAGCGCTTCGGTCCGGGCGTGGTCTTCGTGATCACCGGCGGCGAGCCGCTTCTCCACCCGGACCTCGACCGCATCGCGGCCCACATCGAGTCACTCGACATGCGTTGGGGCATGGTGAGCAACGGCATGGCGCTCACTCGAGCGCGCTTCGACCGGCTGTTGGCCAACGGCCTCTACAGCATCACCATCAGCCTCGACGGTGAACGGGATGCCCACAACGAGCTGCGCAACAACCCCTCGGCCTTCGCCAAGGTCACCAACGCCCTCGAGGTGGTGGGCAGCTCCACCATCGCCATGGCCGATGCCGTGACCTGCGTCTATCCCGGCAACCTCGACCAACTCGATGCCATCGCTGAGATCCTCATCCAATACCGCATCCCGGCCTGGCGGTTGTTCCGCATCTTTCCCCTGGGACGGGCCGCGACCAACGACCGCCTGATGATGACCCACGCGCAGACCTGGCGGATGCTCAACTGGATCGCCGAGCGCCGGACACACTATGCCAAGCGTGGCCTAAAGGTGAGCGCCAGCTGCGAGGGGTACGTGACCTTCGCCGACGACCGCCGGATCCGGGACCTGCCCT
>JAUUZB010000610.1 GCA_030590185.1 Deltaproteobacteria bacterium | reverse complement strand
GGTCGTGAAGGCGTAGGTGCGGTTGCCCAGGAAGTAGGAGGCCAGGCGCGCCCAGACCACCTCGGTGCCCATGATCATCAGGCCGCTGATCACGGCAACCGCTAGCAGGATCCACTCCGGCGCCACCTCGGCCCTCGTCGCCGCGGCGCTGGTCTCACTCTCCGAGGGCGCAGGGGCTCTGGGCAACAGCGCCAGGGGCGCGCAGATCAACGCCGAGCAGATGTTGAGCAGGGCCGCCGCGCCGAGGGTGAGCGGCACCCCCAGCAGGCGGATCAGCACGAAGCCGCAGACCAGGGTGCCGAGGGCCGCCCCGAAGGTGTTGAAACCGTAGAGGCGCGGGATCATCTCGACCGAGCCGCTCACCCGCCGGCCAGCGGCCATCAGCAGGGGAAAGGTGGCGCCCATCAGCAGGGTCGGCAGCAGGACGAGCAACAGGACCGTCACGAAGGTCGCGATGGCGCGCGAGGCGCCGGTGACGTCACTCAGGCCGCCCAATGCGCCGCGGCCGTAGTGCAACACCAGGCCCATGGCCGGCGCCGTCACCGCGATACCGACCTCGACCACCACATAGGCTCGCACGATACGCTCGAGCCGATCGGCGAAGCGCCCGAACAGGTAGGCCCCCAAGGCGAGCCCGACCAGAAAGGCAGCGAAGGTCGCCGACGCGGCCTGGATCGTGGAGCCGACGATCATGGAGAGGGCGCGGGTCCAGATGGTCTCGTAGATCAGCGCCGCGGCCCCGGAGAAGACCGCCGCCGTGGCCAGCGCCACGCCTGGGTGGGCGCCCAGCCTACCGCGCAGGGAGCTCATCGCTGCTCTCCTCGGTGTCGCTCGGCCGTTGCAGCTGCTCGTAGAGCGCCGCGTCCTTTTTGGTCCATCCTCCCAAAGCCCGCAAGAAACTCAGGTGGCTCGAGGCCGCGGCGGTCATGCCGCGTTCGGCAGCTATTTGGGCCAACAGGCGATGGGTCCCTCGCCCGAGGGGCGAACCCGCGAAGGTCTCCGCGATCTCCGCCTCGGTGAGATCGCCCCGCTGCGCAAAGATGTGCCCCATGCGCAGGGCCAGAAAGGCTTCATCGTCGCCCATGGTGTCGCGACTGTCCTCGATTAGCTCGGTGGCCTCCTCCGGCGACAGATCGCGCAACGCCTTCTTCAACAATGCCGTGCGTTCCTCGGCGGACATCGAGTCGGCCGGCAGGGCGAGCGCCAGGCGCGTGTAGGCAACCGGGATACGTCCGCCGTTGTCCTCGATCATGGCGTGCATGCACGGGTTAAAGAGCCCACGGACCCGCACCGCATAACATCGTTGCACCAGGGCCTCGCCGGTCAGCGGCTCGTCGCCAAAGGCACTGCGCCTGACGTCGAGTCCCGGTAGATCAAACGGCGACCAGGTGTCACGCCCTCTCCCCAGGGCGCGCTGGGCCATCAGGAACTCGAGCAGCGGACGGTCGAAGGTGTTGGCCGGGATGTTGGTGTCCCGCCGGAATGCCTCGAGCTGATCGCTGGTGACGAAGATCAGCCCGGCGAGGAAGTTGCTCGTGTCCAGACCGATGTTGGCCATCCCGAGTCGCGCCTCGAGCTCCGGCGCCCAGATGTCGTTCGGGGGCAACCGCGGCGCCAGGGGCTGATTGCCGCAGATCACCTGGCAGTAGCCGGAGCTCAGGTAGACGACGTGGCAGTCCGCGAAGCTCTCGGCCAGCGAACGCCAGATCACCTCCGCCCCACGTTGCTGGACCCGCGTGTCGAACCACAACGCATAGACGCCACCGGGCGCCAGGCGTTTGGCGGCGAGCTGGAAGAAATCGCGGGTGTAGAGCTTGCTCGAGGAGAAGAAGAGCGGACTGGTCACCGTGTTGATGATGGTGTCGTAACGCTCCTCGGACTGGGTCAGGAGATTGAGGCCGTCGTCGAGGCGCAGGTCGACGTTGGCGCGCTCGCGGAGACCCAGGTTGTGTGTGTCGAAATGAGGCAGCAACTCTAGGATCGCAGGGCTGATCTCCACCGCCGTCACTGCCTCATAGAGCGTCGCCGTGGCGCCGGCGGTGATGCCGGTACCGATGCCCAGGACCAGCGCCCGGCGGCGCTCGGTGGTGTAGAGGGCCGGCGTCATGCCGAAGATCAGCTCCTGACGGTTGGTGCGGCCGCCGCGGCTGGCGGCTAGGCTCTTATAGCCGTTGATCCAGAGCAGCTCCTTGCCGTCCTCGGTCTCGACGATGCTCAGGTGGGTGTCGTATTTGCGGATGGCGCGGTGCCCCCGATACCGCTCCTGCGCCCGGCTGAGCGTCGCCAAAGAGGCGTACTCGGAGAAGCCGAAGGCCAGTGGGGTGCTCGGCCAGGCGACGACCAACAGGGCTAGGGTCAGCGTGGCGATCAGCAGGGGTCGGAACAGCGGCGCGCGGTCACGCCTGGCAAGGGCGAGACCGATCGCCGAGAGCCCGGCGCTGATCAACACCGCTAAGCCGCGCACGTCGAGCAGCTCGTAGAGGAACAGGGCGGTCGCCAAATAGCCGAAACAGTTGCCGAGGCTCGACACCCCGAGGGCGATGCCGGCCACCGAGCGGCCCGGGGGCGCCTCGCGTAGCATGGCGGGAACCGTGGCGCCGAGCAGCGCGAAGGGCACGGCGCCGAGCCCGGCCATCACACCGATCTTGAGTAGGGTGCTCATGCCGAGGGGGCTGGCGATGGCGCCGTTGAGCGCCGCCCAGGTGTAAATCGCGGGCGCCAACAGCGCGAAGGAGAGCCCTACCAGAACTCCGCCGGCGAGCAGCCACCCGGTGAAGGTTGGCCGCAACCTGCCGACCACCAGGGTGCCGGTGCTCAAGCCGGTGAGCACCAGGACCAAAACGACGGCGAAGTTTTCGTGGAACGGTCCGAACAGCACCTCGGCCAGCTTGAAAAAGGCGAGCTGGTAGGCGGCGCTCAGGGCACTGGCCGCGGCGAGGGCCAGCAGCGGAGCCCGGAGTCGACTGGCCCATTTCCAGATCTCGAGCCCTGGCTCCCGCTCCGGAGGTGCCACGCGCAGAAGAAGCAAGCCGGTGGTGCAATTGACCGCCGCCATCAACACCAGGGAGGCGCGCAGTCCGATGCTGCGGAGAAGAAAGAACTCCAGCGCGATCACCGAGCCGGCGGCGCCTAGGTTGTACAACCAGTAGACCGAACGAAAGGCGTCCCGGCCCGGTGGGCTGTGAGCCTCGAGGTAACGTGCAAAGAGCGGCACGCTCGAGCCGACGCCGACCGCCGGCAGCACCAGCAGCAGGAATACGCAGAGAACCTGACGGGACGCCGCGCCGCCGGCGACGGCGAGGGTGGCGGTCACCGCCGCGCTGTCGAGGGAGGAGAAGGCGATGGCCATGATCACGGCATAGGCGCCGATGCCGATTTCGATGAGCCACAGCCAGCGCACCAAGCGATGCGCCGCAAAGGAGCCAACCGCGATGCCGAACAAGAAACTCGCTAGGATGGCGGCGCCGACGTGGAACATGTCCCCGAGGTAGGTGGTCAGGAGGCGCGCATAGAGCAGCTCGTAGGCGATGCCGCAGATCCCCGAGGCGACGGACAGGGCGGCGATCGAGCGGATCAGCATGGGCTTGCTAGATTCCACTCGGCCAGTCCTCCGCCCGATTGACGTTCAACAGCGTGGCGCTCATCTCCCCCGACATCGTCACCACCCGGTGCCCCGCCGGCTCGCCCAAGTCGACCAACCGTCGCTGCCCCGCCTCGAGCATTGCCCGGGCGGCGTCGTGGAGATCCGCGGCGTAGAGGGCGCAGGTCGGTTGAAGCCCGTCCGGGGTGCGAGGCATGACCACGCGACTCCCGCGGTCCCGCGCCGACACGAGGATGTCGACCACCGCGGGGTCAAAACGCGGCAGGTCGCAGGCGACCAACAAGCACCAGGGTGCCGGCGGCTCGGCGAGGAGCGCCTCGAGCCCGGCTAGGGGACCGGCGCCCGCGTAACGATCAACGCTCACCGGCAATCCGAGCTCGTCAAAATCCTGACCCGGTCCGGCGGCGATCACTACCTGGGCGACCACATCCTCGAGCCTCCCGGCGATGTAGTCGACAAAGGTCTGGCCGTCCGGGCGTCGCAGGCGGGCCTTGTCGCGGCCGCCCATGCGGGTGCCGCGACCACCGACCAACAGGCCGGCGAACAGATCCGGATAGCGAGCCACCGCGAACCTGGG
>JAUUZB010000588.1 GCA_030590185.1 Deltaproteobacteria bacterium | reverse complement strand
GGCATCACCGACCTCGCCGTGGCGAACGAGTGGAGCCACACCGTCTCCATCCTGATCGGCCAGGGGATAGGGGGCGCGGGCGACGGGAGCTTTGCGGCCGCAGTGGGCTACACCGTGGGGTCGAATCCCCACTCTGTAGTCACCGGAGATTTCAACGCCGACGGCATCACCGACCTCGCCACGGCGAACTACCGCAGCGACACCGTCTCCATCCTGATCGGCCAGGGGGCCGGGGGCGCGGGCGACGGAAGCTTTGCGGCCAATGTGGACTACGCAGTGGAGTCATACCCCAGCTCTGTAACCACGGGAGACTTCGATGCCGACGGCATCACCGACCTCGCCGTGGCGAATATGTTGAGCGACACTGTCTCCATCCTACTCGGCCAGGGGGCCGGGGGCACGGGCGACGGAGGCTTTGCGGCGAAAGTGGACTACACCGTGGGACTCATGCCCTTATCTGCAATCGCCGGGGACTTTGACGCTGACGGCATTACCGACCTCGCCGTGGCGAATTTGGGAAACGCCACCGTCTCCATCCTGCTCGGCCACGGGGCAGGGGGTGCGGGCGACGGCAGCTTCGCGGCCAATGTGGATTACCCCGTGGGGTCGGATCCCTACTCTGTCACCACCGGGGACTTCAACGCCGACGGCTTCACCGACCTCGCCGTGGCGAACTACGGCAGCGCCAACGTCTCCATCCTGCTCGGCCAGCACGGCGGCGCTCAGAGCTTCGTTACTCGCCTCGCGATCGAGCCAGGCGTGCCCGCCAGCCTCCTCACCGACCTCAACGTTGTCGCCAACACCACCTGGCCCGACGCCCCCGCCGACACCGGCTTCACCGTCTTTCCAATGGCCATGCACACCGACGGCCGCGCCCCGGCGGCACCGCTCACCTGGCGTCCGCTCACCAAACCTCACCGTGTCGTCGGCGACCAACGCCTGCGCGCGGTCGCAACCCCCGACGCTACGGACTACGGCCGTTTGCGCTTGGGCAACCGCCTGGGCGCGCGGCTCGACCCAGACTCACTCACCGACCCCGCCCGCGCCGGCCTCGAGCTCGCCCCCGACTGTTCCGCCAACCGCGGCCTGCTGATCAACCTCCCGATCATCGCCCGCGAGAGCGGCGCCGGCACCGTGAGGGTGCGCCTCACCATCACCGATTGGGCACCCTCCGGCGATTACGCGTGCCCCGAGCCTCCGCTCCAAGACTCACCCCTCCAAGACTCATCCTGCGACGTCGAAGACGACATCCCGCGTTGCGACCCGCTCGCCTCGCCCACCGTCCTGCCGCAACTACCTCGCTGCGTCGCCGGTCGCATCGACTATGAGGACGTGCTGATGCCGCGCACCCAACACATCGACATCCCCCTCGACCCGAGCGGCAGTCTCGACGACGCCGATTGCGGCCCGCGCTTCGTTGTCAACACCGCCGACCCCGAGCGCCGCGTCGTGCAGGTGCTCACCGACCGGCTCGGCACGCTGCAAGCCTTCGTGCGCTGAGCCGTGCAGGCTGCCCTCTGGCTACCCTCACGATCCGTCGAGCGGTAGGGTAACACCCATGACCCACCCTGCGAATGAACCGCCTCCCGCAGCGTCGAGCCCCGTTGCCGGTCGCATCCTCGGCGCGCTCGACACCACCCCAGGGCAGGCGATCGCCGCCGTGCTCCTCGCGGTGGCGGTGTTTGTCGCCTTTTGGCCTGGCCTCGCCGGGGAGTTTCTCAACCTCGACGACCCGAAGTATGTCACCGCCAACCCGAACATCAAGCTGTTCGGCCGCGACGCTATCGCCTACGCCTTCACTACCTTTGACAACAGCAACTGGCACCCCCTGACCTGGTTGTCCTACGCCCTCGACTACCAGGCCTGGGGGTTGAACCCCTTTGGCTTTCACCTCACCAACCTGCTCCTGCACGTCGCCAACGCGGTGTTGGTGTTCGTGGTGCTCCTACAGCTGACCCGTTCACCCTGGCGCAGCCTCGTGGTCGCGGTGATGTTTGCCCTGCACCCCATGCGGGTCGAGTCGGTCGCCTGGGTCGCCGAGCGCAAGGATGTGTTGTTCGCCTTCTTCTGGCTGTTGACCATGGCCGCGCATTTGGTGTGGGTCCGTGACCGTAAGCTCTCGAGCTATGCGTTGGTGGTGGTCTTCTTTGTCCTGTCCCTGATGTCCAAGCCGATGGCGATCACCCTCCCGGCGGCGCTCCTGCTGCTCGACTATTGGCCGCTCAACCGGTTTTCCTGGCGCGCGGTGTTGGAGAAGCTGCCGATGGTGGCGCTGGCCGCGGGCTCGGCGTTGCTGACCGTCCTGGCGTTGCGGGGCGGTCACGGCATGGAGATCGACGCGATCCCCCTGTCGGGACGCGTCGCCAACGCGGTGTACTCCTATGTGCGCTATGTCCTGCTCACCTTCTGGCCCGATCTCTCGCCCTTCTATTCCCATACGGCCCTGAGCGACGTCGCGGGCACCGGCGCCATGGTCGCGGCGATCCTGGCGTTCCTGGTGGCCACCGGCCTGATTGTTTTCTACGGCCGAAGCCGCCGGTATCTGCTGGTCGGGTGGCTGTGGTTCCTCGGGGTGCTGCTGCCCTCCATCGGCCTGGTTCAGGCCGGCCGACAGGGCATGGCGGATCGTTATTCCTATGTCGCGCACCTCGGGCTGTTGATCCTGGTGGTGTGGGGCGTGGCCGAGCTACCGCTCTGGCGCTCCGTTCGCGCCCGGCTCGCAGGCGTGGCGCTTGTGGCGATGATCGCGATCACCCTCGGCACCCTCACCTGGGGCCAAACCCAGGTCTGGCACGACACCCTGACCTTCTGGGAATACACGGTGCGCAAGAACCCACGGTCGTTCATGGGGCACCAGACCATCGCGTCGCGCCATGCCCGCCAGGGGCGGTTCCGAGAGGCCGCCGACGCGTTGCAGAGGGCCGCCGAGCTGCGTTCGGGATTCCCCCAGCTCTTCGCCGCCCTCGGCGGTCATCGTATGCGCGCCGGGCAGATGGTGGAGGCGGAGCAGAGCTTTCGCCAAGCGATCGCGCTCGCCCCCGACACCGGCAAGTACCACGGGCAACTCGGGATGTTGCTCGCCCGGCTCGGTCGAACCGAGGAGGCACGGGTGGCGCTGCGGCTGGCCGTCGAGCTCAACCCGAGCGACCGCCGGGCTCAGCGGGCGTTGGCGGGACTGCCGGCGCCGGTGCCTGTGGTGGCGACGCCAGCGTCAACCTCGCCGCCGACGGAGGACGCGAGTCCCTAACGCCATCGAGCCGCACCTCCACCATCTCCGCCTCGATGTGCGCGCGTAGGCGGACACGGAGGGCCGCCTCGGTGGCGAGATCCACCGGCCGGTGCAGGAGGTCCTCGAGAAAAAACTTCAGCCCGAAATATATCTCCGAGGTGGTGGGGCCCTCGAAGGTGACCAATAGATCGATATCGCTGTCCGGCCCGGCCTCGTCCCGAGCAATTGAGCCGAACAACGTTAGGGACGTTACGGGGAACAGCTTCCGGATTTCGTTGCCGTGCTCGCGGAGTAGCACGAGGATCTGCTCGCGGCGTAGATGCGGGGCCGCCCGACTGCGGCCAAAGGTCTCGAGAACGGGAGCAATGAGTTCTCGAGAGGGCGACATCAGGTTCATATTGTCAGGTCTCGCGGCCAAATAGGCAACGCTAAGGATCCTTAGGGCAGGCAGGACTCGAGAGACAGCCGGTCCCGCGCAGGGTCGGACCAGCGGTACCAGCGCCGCCGTTGCGACCGTGACCACCGGTGGGCACCCGACCTTCGTGAACAGCGTGTTCGCCAACAATGACGGCGCCGCCGTTCACCTCGACGCGGCAACGGACACCAGGGGCGCGATGCTGATCAACGGGACCTTCCAGACCGGTTCACCGGCCACCGACGCAGGATCCAACGATGTCCTGCCACCCGATCTCGCGGACCTCGACAGCGACATGGATACGGTCGAGCCGCCCCCCCTCGACGCGGGTTGGGGACCGAGGGTGATCGACGGTGGCGTGTCATCGACGGTCGACATGGGGGCGTTCGAGTACGCGCCGTAGGTCGCGCCAGTGAGGACAGCCACCCGCTCCCGGCATGCGCACTCCTACGGTGCCGGGCACAGCCGAATGGTCTCCACCCCCAGAGCCCCTTCGGCGAGGAAGAGTGAGTTTCCTCGCACGGCGAGGGCGTTTACCTGTCCGGCGGTGCGATATTCGGCCACGACCTCGACGTGGCCGGGCTCGAGTAAGCTCAGCCATTGCACGAGGTGACCGCCG
>JAUUZB010000164.1 GCA_030590185.1 Deltaproteobacteria bacterium | reverse complement strand
TGCCGACCCACCGCAGGATCCGCCGAAGATACCGCAGTCGCCGATCACGAGACCCCGGGTCAGTGCACTGAATTGAGCCATTCTATTCGCCTCCAGAAGTAGCGCCGATTCCATCATGGGGGGAGCAGACCTGTCAATGCACAGGTCGGCCTCCCGGCGGCGTCGGTTGATCCGTTCGCGGCCCGCCGTGTTATAACGATGAGCCATCGTATCGGAGAACGTGGTCACCGAACCCCCAACTTGCAGCCACTGTGGCGCCACGCTCGAGGCTGCGGATCGGGCTTGCCCAGAGTGTGGTCGGCGCTCGACCCCGCCCTCGACCTGCACGGCCTGCGGTTCGACGGCGCGCAAGGATGATGAGCTGTGCTACCGCTGCGGTGCGCAGCTAGAGCACTCGGTCTTCTGTTGGCGGTGTGCGGCGGCGGTTTCCATTCGAGCGGCCAACTGCGCGACCTGCGAGGCGCCCCAGCCCTACGTGCCTGAGCTCCTGCGACAGACCGCGCTCCAGGAGGCCGCGGCCTTGCCGTTTGACGACCGCCGCCGGGCGCATCGACCCCGACCGATCACCCGGTCCTTGCGCTCGACCCATCCAGCCGCCACTGGCACTTCCTTCACCCCCGACGCCGACCACCTCAAGATCGTCACCGTCCTGTTCGCCGATGTCTCTGGCTTCACGAAGATGAGCGAGAACCTCGACCCGGAGGAGCTCAAGGATATCATGAACGACTGTTTCGCCGGGCTCACGGCGGCGGTCACCGCCCACGGCGGCACGGTGGACAAGTACATCGGCGACTGCGTGATGGCCCTATTTGGCGCGCAGGTCGTGCACGATAACGACGCGGAGCGGGCCATCGCCGCGGCTCTCGCCATGCAGGAGTTCCTCACCGGCTTCTCCACGCGGCTCCAGCAGAGGGCCGGGCTCTCCCTCGCCATGCGGATCGGCATCAACGGCGGCCGGGTCCTCGCCGGTTACGTTGGACAAGGGGACAGCGCTTCGTTCACGGTCATGGGAGACACCGTCAACCTCGCCAGCCGCCTCGAGCACGCCTGTCCGGTGGGATCGATCTTGGCTTCCTACGAGACCTACCGCATGGTGCACGGTCGCTTTCGGGTGAAGATCCTCGCGCCGATCGACATCAAGGGGAAGAGCGATCCAGTCCGGGTGGTGGAGGTCCTCGGCGTCAGCTCGACCGCTGGCGAGTTGACTGAGCCGACCTTCTTCGGCCAGCGCATCGGGATGGTCGGGCGCGAGGCGGAGGCGGACCAGCTGCGCGCGGGGTTCAAGGAGTGTTGCGAGCACCGGCGCACGGGGGTGGCGCTATTGACCGGAGCGGTCGGCATGGGCAAGACCCGCGTCGCCCACTCCATGGCGGCCGCCATCGCCAGTGAGATGGAGGCCGACGTCGACCTCATCCAATGCCGCGACTACCTCACCCAATCCGCCTTTGACCCGCTCCTGGATCTCCTCCTGGGTGGGCTCACCGCCGGCAACGAGGGTCGCCCCGAGGCCCTCGTGGAGGTGGTAACGGAGTTTGTCGCCAGCTCGTCGGTGCCCGACGAGAACCGCGAGGCAGCCTGGACTGCGGTCGCTCACCTGGTGGGGGTGGAACCGAGTCAGCTGCCATTGTTGGCGCCGGTGGTGGACGACCCGGAGCAATGCGAAGGGATCATCCGCAGCGGTTTCCTCGCCCTGTTTCGCGCTCGGGCTGCCGAGCGACCCCTGCTCGTCGTGGTCCAGAATGTGCCGGTTGCCTCGGGTTCATTTTTGTCTCTGCTCAGCGACCTCGCCGCCCAGGAGGACGTTCCGCTATTTTTACTCCTCACCGGCCGTACCCAGGAGATACTGGAGGAGCACTTCGGGTGGCACCCCCACTGTCTGCGCATCGATCTGCCAGCCCTCACCGATACCGAGGCGGAGGCCCTGGCCAGGCATCTTTTGCGGCGAGCCGAGCCGATCCCGGCGGAGCTCATCCGGCGAATCGTCTCGGTGTCGAACGGCCGGCCGTTGTTGGTCGAGGAGATCTCCGCCGATCTGGTTGAACGGGGGATCGTCATCCGCGGCGAGGGACGCTGGGAGGTCGACGTCGCGCGGACGCTGGATATCCGCCTGCCCCAGTCGGTCGAGACGGCGGTCCTGTCCCACGTGGGAGCCTTGCCACCGGCGAGCAACGAAGCTCTTCAGCTCGCGGCGATCGTTGGCGACGTTTGTTGGGAGGGACTGCTCGCTAGTTTGGGTGTCGCCGACGTCGGGGCGGTCCTGGACGATCTGTGCGAACGCCGTTTTTTGGCGCTTCGGCCCCACTCTCGAATCCCCGGCGAGCGCGAGTTTATCTTCGTCTTGCAGGCCGTCCGTGAAGCCTTGGAGCGTCACGTGTTGCGCAAGGTCAAGACCGAGCTCCACCAGTCGATCGCTCGCTGGTTGGAAAACGAGGCCGGCGGGCGGCCGTCGAGCTTCAGCCGTCTGCTCGCCCATCACCACCATGATGCCGGGAATACCGTCGCTGCTCTTCCTCACCTGATCCAATCCTCCCTGGATGCCGAACGCGACGGGGATACCGCTCAATCCCTCGCTGATCTGCTCGAGGTCTGGGAGCACGCCCGAGATGAAAACGGCGAGTTTCTCTTCGCTCCGGTCGACCTGGCTGAGACCCGGGTTCGCATCGCTCGTTTGTTCAGGCGGGTAGGTCGCACGGCGGAGGCGGCTGCGGCTTTCGCTGAGACCAGCGAGATCTTTGCCGACTTGGCCCGGAGCGACCCGGCGATAGCCCTGCTCGTCGCCCGAGCTGGCCTCGAGACCGTCCGTTCGCTCATCCGCACCGGCGAACACCGGGCGACCCGTGTTCTACTCGGCGAAATCCTCGCAGGCGTCGATCGCGAGGCGGAGGCCGGGAGGCGGCTGGCGGGCGCGGTTCTCAAACAGCAGGGTTGGATCGAGTATCTCGAGTCGCGCTTCGCTGAGAGCTTGGTGTTGTACGACGAAGGGATCGCCCTCGTCGAGTCACTGGGACCCAGCGTCGAGCTCGCTTCCCTGTATGGCGGCCGCGGTGTCTGCCTCGGCCGCATGAAACGGTTCGAGGAGGCGGACCAGGCCTTGGCCCGTGCCCTCGAGATCTCCCGCGAGCTCCACCACCGGGTCGGAGAGGCGACCGCCCTCTCCAACCTCGGAGTCCTGCGCTACCGGCAGGGCCAGTTGGACCAAGCCTCGCTCGAGTTCGAGCGCGCCGAACGGGTGAGCGAGTCGATCGGCGACGTCGTGCAAGCCGCCATTTGTCGCTCCAACACCGGCGACGTTCTCATGGAGAGCGGGGATTTTGCCGCCGCTCGACCGCGGCTGGAGAAGGCGGTGGTGGTGTTCGCGCGGACCAAGAGTCGGGGGAATCAGGCAACGGCCTTGAAGAGCTTGATTCAATGTCTCGAGAGCATCGGCGACACCGTCGCGCAGGGCGAGCGGACCGCCCAGTTGGCGGCGGTGGAGGAGGCTCTGGGCGACAAGCGGTCTGGGTGACGAGGGATTCGTTGGCCAACCACCCTCAGCGGGGCTGAGAGTCGGCGGCCCTATTCCAACCCGGTGTTGCCCGAATCCGGGGCGGCGGTGATCCAACCGGCTAGACTGGTCCGATGTAGAGAATCGACGGTGCTGCCGCCGCCGCCTCCCTCGTCCCAAAGAGTGGCCACGCCGAGGGCGTCACGCAACGCCTGGTCGTCCGGGTCACTGGTCCCGTAGGCGATGGCGTCGACCTTGGTCGCGGTCGCCGCGGTGAGTGTCGTGAAGGTCGTGCCCACCGGGAGGGCCATGCCACTGAAGTCCGTGACGTAGCCGGTGCAGGCGTCGCACCGCACCAATAGCATGCCGTCGGGGCCGTTCTGGATGGCGTTGTCGGGCAGATCGGGCTGGTCGACATTGGGCACACCGGCGGCGCCCACCACGTGGACCTCACCGGCGGTCAGGATACCGGTGAGCTGTTCGCCGCGGTACACCGAATCGGTGAAGCCATTGATGTGAAGTAGGAACCACCTGCCATCGTTGTCAAAGTCGATGTCGGCGCCGGTGGCGTTCCAGATCTCGCTGAACTCGAGATCGTCGGTGCCCGGGTTGTCAGCGTCGTTCTCCCATAGGTAGAGCTGGGAGCCCCAGTTGCAGGCAGCATCCCCGA
Organism: Deltaproteobacteria bacterium; assembly: GCA_030590185.1. The sequence continues at coordinate 3,186 of JAUUZB010000164.1, read as the reverse complement.
CACAATCCAGATCGAGACAATCGACGAAGCCGTCGCCGTCGTCGTCGATCTGGTCGTCACAGATCCACTCAGGCGAGCCGAAGCCGAAAAAGTCACGGCTATTGGCAAGGGTGTCCACCGGCGTCCCACGGGTATCGGTGATCGCCCCGAGGGCGTCCACGGTGTAGAAGGAGTTCGCCAGTTGGGCATTGCTGGTGATGACGGTAACCTCGAGACCCGCAACCGCGGCGCCGATGGGCAGCAGGCCGCCGGTGAAGGAAAAATCACTCCCGTCCGCCGCGACGCTGGTGGGCTCGAGCAAGCGGCTGAAGGTCAACACCACGGTGAAGGTATCGGTAGGGATCGCCGTTAGCAGCTGCGGGGCCGGGCAGCTCACCACCGTGATATCGGCGGCACTCCAGGCCGAGATCTGCGCTTCATCGTAGTACCGCCACAGCGGCGTGCCGAGAATGTCGACGTCACAGCCCAGCCCGAGGCCGGTGGCCGCGATCAGAGCGTTCGGGAGACGCAGCAACAGCTCTGGATCCCCGACCATGCCCACGGTGTCGAGGTTGGCCACGCTGAAGTCAGTGCCACCGTACCTGAAGGCGCTGACGATGTCGCCGGAGACGACGATCAGCTCAGACTCGTAGTCGCCGACGTTGGTCACTAGATCAACGGCCGTATTGACGTCTTGGAGCATGAAGGTGATGTCATTGCTGACGCTGATCACGGTCCAGTTGGTGATGGCGGTCGCCAGGCGCCGATCGGCGGAGGTGGTGATGGCGGTGATGTCGAAATCAACCTCATCGCCCGCCAACGGCGCGGGGGTGAGGACGGCCGGGTCGACGGCGATGAATAGGGCCGGGCCGAGCTGCTGGGTCTGAATGAAAAATCCGGCGGAGTCCGTGCCAATGGCGGCCTTAGCGTAGGTGACCAGCGCGCCACGGATCGGCAGGTTCAGGCCGATGCCGTCCGAGCTGGCCCGGGCAATGGCGATGCCATCGCTGCCGGCGCCGCCGCAAAGCGAGGCGCTGATGACACAATCAACGGAACAGCTCAGCGTGCCCGCGCCGCCACCAAAGTCGGCGCAGGTGAGGCCCCAGAAATCGCTTCCGTCACACCCCTCGGAGCCCTCAGCGACGCCATCGCCGCAGTACCCGGCGCAGGCGGAGGTGTCGGGGGCGCACCCAGCGAGGCAGGTGATGTCGCCGGTGGCGTAGCCGAGGTTGGCGCAGATCAGGGGGCTGTCGGTGCCGTCACACCATTCGGCGCCTTCGATCGCATTGTTGCCGCAGACTCCGCAGTCGGGATCAGGGGTGCCGAAGATCTGACAGCTATAGACTCCGTTCGAGAAGGATTCGGTGCAGTCATCCCCCGAGTCACCGCAGACGCTCGTCGCACCGACGCAGTCGCTGTCGATGACGCCGCCCATGAACTGGCAGGGGTCACAGTAGAAGTCGCCGTACCAACCGAGCCCAGCGCACAGGTCCGTGCCCCCGCTGCACCCGGAGGCGTCCGCGGTGCAGTCGGCGGTGCACTGGATGGTGCCGGTACCGAGGTTGAAGTCGGCGCAGCCGTTCGTACCAAAAACAAAATCAGTGCCGTCGCAGAAATCGAAACCGGCGATGCCGTCGCCGCAGGCGCCGTTGTTCTTCACACAGGCCGTGTCGTCAAAGAGACAACCAGCGGTACAGGCGAGGGTGCCGCTGGCAAAGCCGAGGCTGGTGCAGTCCGCCCCCGCGAGGTCCGTGTCGTCGCACTCGTCCGTGCCGTTGGCAGTGCCGTCGCCGCACGAGGCAGCGCCGACGCAGGCAGCGTAGTCAAAGGTGCAGTCACCGGCGCAGGCTAAGGTGCCGCCGCCGGTGAAGCCCTGGCTGACACAGTTTTCACCCGCGAGGTCGGTGTCATCGCACTCGTCGGTGCCGTTGGCGGTGCCGTCACCGCAGAAGGGGTCAGCGACGCAGTCGGTGGTGTCATAAGTGCAGTCCACGGCGCAGGCTAGGGTGCCGCCGCCGGTGAAGCCCTGGCTGACACAATTTTCACCCGTCAGGTCGGTGTCATCGCACTCGTCGGTGCCATTGGCGATGCCGTCGCCGCAGTACGGAATGTCCTGACAGTCGGCGTCACAGGTCGCCGTGTTCGGCGGTTCGCACTCTTCGCCGGTCTCCACCGTGCCGTTGCCGCACACCGGCCCGCCGATCAGGGTGCAATCCACATCGCAAGTACTACCGTCCGGCGGGTCGCACTCTTCCCCTGGTTCGAGGAGCGAGTCGCCACACACCGCCACGTCGCAATCCACGGGGTCGAGCCCGTCGTTACAGTACCCGTCGGTGGTGGCGGCGCAGTTGGTGAGGGTCTCCACCAGGCAGCTGTCGGCGTCAAAGGCGCACGCACCGAGCAGGTAGTCGGTGCGGCAGTCGATCACCTCTGTGGTCCCCGCACACAAGGGCTTACCCACGCACAGGTCCACGTCGCAGAACGGGAAGCCATCGTCGTTGCAGAAGCCGCCGCTCACCAGGCCGCACTCCTCGCGGGTGCGCACCAGGCAGCCGTCGAGGTCATAGGCGCACTCCACCAGCGCCTCGGTGCCAGCCTCACAGTCGGCGCTCTCGATGGTTCCCGCGCACAACACCTTGCCGGCGCAGGGATCCGGCGCGATCTCGCAGGTGGGCGCCGCCCCGCTGTCGTCGCAGAAACCGCGGGTCAGCTCGGTGCAGTCGACGGTGAGCTCCTCGTTGCAGTCAAAGGCGTCCGGTTGACAGATCACCAGGTCGTCGCCGACGCAGACCGATCCGGCGATCGCACACTGCTCGGTGCAAACATCGTCCGACACGCAGAGCGGCGCGGCGCCGCTGTCATCGCAGGAACCGTTGGTCGCCAGCGCGCAGTTGGTACGGGTCTCCACCAGACAGCCAAAGGCGTCCTCGGCGCAGACCACCAGGTCCGTGCTGCTGCAGGCGACGCCGGGGATGGTGCACGGGTTGGCCGCCTCCAGGCAAGGGTCGTAGTCGCAGCCGAAGGTGTCGTAGGCGCACGCCGTGCAGGTGAGCACCCCGGCGTTGTAGCCGCCAGGCACGGTGGTGCAGTCGGCGCCGTTCATGCTGAAACCGTCGCAGTCCTCGCCCGGCTCGACCTGATTGTTGCCGCACACCGGCGCGGGGGTGCAGTCGGAGGTGTCAAAGCTGCAGTCCAGGGCGCAGCTGA
>JAUUZB010000586.1 GCA_030590185.1 Deltaproteobacteria bacterium | reverse complement strand
CCGCGCTTGCGCCGCCGCATGGGAACGGTGCTCTGGCGTTGGCGAGCAGGCGTCTCCTCGGGGTCGAGCGCATCGAGCTCCGGGAGTTGAAGTCCCCTGCCCCGGGGCAGGGCGCGGGTTCTGTCGGGATCGTCGTCAGACACTGCCCTGCTGAAAAGCACGAGTAGCGGCCGCAGACAAGCCACCGCCTCGGCCCTGGGAAATGTAATCCCCTCCACCGCCCGGAGCGGGTATGATGCCAGCAGGCGTCATCATCGAGGCTTTCATGCGTACAGCGGTCGTCTCCTTCCTTTGCTTCCCCGTCACCTTGCTGCTCGCCATCGGTTGCGGTGGAGGTGGTACGAACAATCCCGGCACCGGCGGCGCGGGCGGCGGCGGCGACGGTGGCGGCGGTGGCGGTGCAGGCGAGCCACCCGCGATCCCGGTGCTCACCGGGCCGTCGAACGGTGCGACCGGGGAGGCGCTCGAGGACACCTACCTGAATTGGGAGGACAGCGCCGGGGCCGCGACCTACGACGTCTACTTTGGGGTTGAGGCGGATCCGCCCCTGGTCGCCACCGGCCTGATGGTCAGCAACCACAACCCCGGGGACCTGGAGCAATTCACCACCTACCATTGGAAGGTAGCGGCGGTGAACGAAGCGGGCAGCCGTGAGGGGGCGGTCTGGAGCTTCGCCACCGGCGCCACCGTGCGGCCGATCGCGGCTTTTGACGCCTCGCTGACCAGCGGCGACGCGCCCTTGACCGTGAGCTTCACCGACGCATCGCAAGGGGTGGTGGAGGCCTGGGCCTGGGATCTGGACGGCGATGGCACCATCGACAGCAGCGCTCAAAATCCGGCCTTCACCTATACCGAGCCCGGCCGTTATGACGTCACCCTGACCGCCATCGGCGGTGGGGACACCGACGTCCACAGCGAGCCGGCATGGGTTTCGGTCTTCCTGGTGCCGTGCGATTTTTGGATCGACGCCGAGCACGGGGCCGCCGACGGACCCGGGACCCGCGACCAGCCCTACCTGACCATCACCCGGGCCCTGTCGGATCACCCGGAGACCGGGTTGACCTTTCAAGTCATGTCCGGTCGCTACGACAGCGCCCTTGGGGAGAGCTTTCCGTTGGTGCTCGGCGAGGGACAACGACTGATCGGAGACGTGGCCAACCGGGGGTTGGGCATCAACCCGGTCGAGGTGATCGATGACTCGGGCGTGACGCCGGTCGTCGCCACCGGCGTGATCGTGGGCGCGGCCGACGCGGTCGTGGCTGGCCTCGCCATCAGTGCAGCGGTGACCGTGGCGAACCACTACGGCGTCACTCTGGTGGCGGGTGTCGCCAACGCCGAGGTCCGAGATAATACGCTCTCGGCGCCGTTGTTCGGCGGCGTCTACGTCGACACCGCTGACCCGAACACCATCGCCGACAATGGCTTCGCGACCGCGGCGCTCGGGGTGGCCGTGGTTGGCGGCCCGCCCGAGATCCTGCGAAACGATTTCGTCAACCCATCCGGATTCTTCGACGGCGCGGTCAACTGCGGTCAGGGAACCGGGCCGGTGACCCCGCGGATCCGTAACAATCTCTTCGCGGGCCAGGCCGGCGTGGTGGTGCCGGTGGTGGACGACGTCTACGACTTTGACGCCGCGCCGGATCTGGGCGTCGTCGGCGACCCGGGCGGTAACAACTTCGCGGGGGTCCCGGTTGCGGCCCTCAGTCATGGCAGCAAGGCGATGATCAGTGCCCGCGGCAACTTCTGGCCCGACGGCGATCCGGTGCTCGGGCGGGACATCCTGGTGCTCGACGGTGGCCAGGTGGAGTGGGGCGATGCGGGGCAGATCTATCCAGCGAGCCCGAGCCTGCTCGCGCACCTCGGCTTTTATTACGCCTCTGCCGCGGACCAGAGCGGCAACGGGTACAACGGCGCCAACTTCGGGGCCACGGCGGTGGCGGATCGGCGGGGGATCGCTGAGTACGCCATGGCCTTCAATACGGAGGCTGGTCATACCGAGGACTACATTGCGCTGTTGGGATCAGGCAGCGTGAGCCTGTCGGAGCTCACCCTGGTCGCGATCGTGAGCTACCCAGCGATCGACGCTGGGGATTCCGAAGCGAACACGATCGCCTCCAAAACATCAACGGGGCAGGATCATGGGACCTTCAGCCTGTTCACCGATGACCTCGGTGTTTCCGCCGGGCTGCATTGCGGCATGGGTGCGGCCGCCGGCGTGGTCGGCCCAGCGGACCCGGACCAGACCGCCGCGGCTGATACCTGGTACCATGTGGCGGTGAGCTTTGCGGCCGATCCGGCTTCACCGGGGGATGGGTTCCGGTACGAGTACCTCGCGGGGCAGGATGTGTCCGCGGCGGATCCGGCGGTGGTCGACATCCTGCCGGGGAACCTCGGGACGATCATGGTCGGGCGGCGGGACGATGACGCGGCGCCGGAATACTTCGAGGGGGTCGTGGATGATCTTCGGATCTATGATCGGGCGCTGTCGGCGCAGGAGGTTCAGCGGTTGTACGTGGATTCTCAGCGCTAGGGGGTGTGCTGGTCTGTTTGACCGGCGTCCACCGCAGGATGATCGAGAAGCCGCGCTGCTCGCTCTCCCCGTCAGAGGGTCGGCAACCCCGCGATCTCGTCGGCGCTCAGGCTGGTGAGCTCAGCTTTGCCCACCGCGATTAACCGACCGCTCGCCTCGCTCCAGTGCAATCCCTCGACCCGCTTCAACCCGAGGAGCTCGGCGCTCAGCGGCTTCACGCTGCCGGCCGCTGGGTCATAAATCACGCCGAGGGCCTTGAGCGGGTTGGTGCCCAGCCGCAGGAGGAGCGAGCCGGCGGGTCCTGGCGCCATGCGGATGACGTTGACGAGCTCCTCTTTCTCGAGATGCGTGACCGGCTCGCCGCCGCGGTGCACTTCGCGCAGCTTGCGGTCGTCGATGTAGAAGAAGCCATCCTCACCGGCGGGGTGCCACGTCCAATCGACGCGCGAGCTCTTGGCGGCGAGGCTGAGCAGCTTCTCGAAGCGACCGTCCCGGAGCTCGTAGGCGTCCCCCATCCAGATCAACAGCTCGCCGCCGTCTGCGAGGGAGACCGTGCCGAGCAGCGGATCGACACCGCCGGCGAACTCGACCATGTCGAGCCCCTCCGCCTCGGTCCAGGCGTCGTCGGTGAAGACCACCGCGCAGGTCTCGAGGCTCGGAAGGTCTTTGGGGTAGGGCGCGCGGGCGCCGGGCCAGCCGACGATCCGGTCCCCGATGATGCCGCCCCACAAAAAGCCGTAACGCCGCTCGTCGGCGATCCGCGGGCAGTCGAGGCGCTCGTCGCCGGTGTGGATGCGGATGTCGTAGGCGGCGTCCTCGAGCTCCAAGGAGTCGAGCACCAGCCGCCGGCCGTCGCGTGCCCAGGTGACCCGTTGCACGTAGGACTCGCGCACTTCCTCGACCTTCGGCGGCCAGGTGGTCAGGTCGATGAAAAAGGCGCGCGCCTCGTCGGCGTTGGCGATCACCACCTCGACGTCGCTTTGGCCGACGAGATAGCAACGCTTCTCCGCCCCGGGGATTTCAAATTTCTCGGCTGCCATGATCTGCCTCCAGTTCGACGCGCCCAACGGGCCGGAGCGTGGGACGGTAAAGGATCACTGGGCCGGCGTCCAGGGGCGCCCATGCCCTCGTTTTGGCCGTCGACTGGCCCTAGATCCACGCGCGCAACCGCCCTATGCTCCCCGCGTGCATCCGATCCGCTCGGCCTTGCTCGCTGCCGTCCTTCTCACCTCCTGCGCCGGTACCCATCGTGTGAGCCGTCCCGACGTGCCCCCGTCGCAGCGCGCTGCCGAGGCGCTCGCTGCCCTCTACGACATTGTCTGGGCGGCCACGGGGGATGGTGACTTCGACGCCGCCGAGGAGATGCTCGAGGAGCTCGAGCAGGGCGTCAAGGAGGCGGACGGCGCCACCATCATGCATTGGCAGTACGACCGTATCTCCGAGGGCGCCACCCGGGGCCGGGAGAGGGTCGAGCGCGCCCGGCGTCAACACGAGCTCGGCTCCGTCTCCGGGGAGACCGAGCGGCGCCTCGATCGTGCCGACGACCTGCTCGACGAGCTGTTCGACGACGGGCCGAGCGAAGCGCGCCTGACCGAGGCCGTGGAGTTGGCGGAGGAGTTGCGGGAGCTCGAGGAGCAGGGCAAGGGTCTCGCCCGCGATCCGCAGCTCGCCGAGCTGTTGCCTCGGATCCCCAAAACCATCGAGGCCCTCACTGGCGCCGGCCGTCAATTCCGT
>JAUUZB010001168.1 GCA_030590185.1 Deltaproteobacteria bacterium | reverse complement strand
CGAGGCCGAGAGGGTGGCCGCCGAGAAGCTCAAGCCCTCCTACCTGCGACTGCTGGTCAAGACCTGGGGAAATAAGATCAGCCCCAAGGTGCCGGAGGGGCTGCGCGATAATCTCGGTAAGAAGATCATCATGGCCGGGGGCCTCGAGGAGCTCACCCCGGCGGAGCTGGTTCTCTACGCCGTGTTTAGCACCCTCGCTGGCTTGGGTTTTGGCCTCTTGTTGGTGATGGCCACCGGTTGGCCGCCGGCGCTGGTCTTTGCCTGCACGATCACCGGCACCCTGATGCCGTTCATCTGGCTGCGCGACCAGGTCAAGCGCCGGCATCAGGAGATCCTGAGCGACCTCGCATTCCACCTCGACCTGCTCACCCTCACGGTCGAGGCTGGCCTCGACTTTGGCGCCGGGGTGGCGCGCATGGTGGAGAAGGGCAAACCGGGCGCCCTGCGCCGCGAGTTCGCCACCTTCCTCGCTCAGCTGCGGGTCGGCAAGACCCGCGCCGATGCCCTCGAAGCGATGGCGGAGCGGGTCGGGCTCGAGGCCCTGTCGACCTTCCTCTCCGCCCTGATCCAGGCCGACCGCATGGGAACCGGCCTCGGCCGCACCCTGCGTCTACAGGCGGAACAAATCCGAACCGACCGTTTCCAGCGGGCCGAGAAGGCTGCCGGCGAGGCGCCTGTCAAAATGTTGATCCCCCTGGTGCTGTTCATTTTTCCCACGATATGGATCATTCTAGGGGCGCCACTGGTATTCGATTGGGTTTTTCGCGGAGGCCCGTGAATCGGTTAGGATCCCCCTGAGAAGCGATGGGCTTTCAGCTCACAATCACCGAAGGCAAGGGTCACGGCAAAGAGTTCCACTTCACCAAGGATGTGGTGCGCGTTGGCCGTCTGCCTGACAACGATCTGGTCCTCTACGACACCGGCGTGTCGAGGTACCACTGCGAGCTGCTGAACAACGACGGCGTCTACACCCTGCGTGACATTGGCAGCGCCAACGGCACGACCCTCAATGAGGTCATCACCACCGAAGGGGAGGTCAAGGACGGCGACCGCATCGGCGTCGGCCCGATCATCTTCGTCTTCGTACGCACCGACGACCCGGCCCCGAGCCGGCGGCGGTTGACCTCCACTGCCCAGGCGGCGGTGGAGCGACCCGACGACGACCGCAAACGCAAGCTGTTCGAGGAGGACAAGACCAAGGCGCTCTCACGCGAGGACATCCCGGAGATCAAGCCGCTCGAGTCGAGCGACAGCGCGGTCGGCCCGGTGAGCGTAGCGCGCACCGCCACCGGCAGCTTCATGGCCTACCGCCGCACCCAACGCTTCTCGATCTCACGCATGCCGCGCTCGACGCGCGTCGCGCTGCTGACCGCCGCTGGGGTGGTGGTGGTGGCCGCCGTGGTCTCCGCCTACTTCTTCAAGAGCCAGCCACGCACCGACCGCTCGGCCGAGGTTTTTCCGATCAACGGCGAGACGGCATTGTTGAAATTCGGGCACGGCAAGGTCGACGTCTACACCCCCGACCGAGCGAGCTTTAAGTTCCACTACGGCGGCGGACGGGTCACCCTCTCCTATGCCGCCGGCGGCGTCGACTCCGAAAAGGAGCTCGCGGTGTTGGTAAACGGCGAGCACGTCGCCTTCGTGGAAAAGAGCCCCAAATGGCACAAGGGCCTGTCGACCGAGATCCCCCGAACGGTGCTCAAGCCGGGCCAGAACGTGGTCACCTTTGACAACGTCTACACCCCCGATCGCACCGAAACCTGGGGCCTCACGCAGCTCCAGCTCATCCAACAGGTGTTGCCGCCGCCCGACCGCAAGCGCGCCAGGGAGCTGTTCAAGCTCGGCCAGGCCGCCCACGAGACTCGCTCGGTGGCGCCCCAGAACCTCTACAAGTCGATCCAATACTTCCGCGACGCCTCGCTGCTACTCGAGGGCCTCGACGACCCGCCGCCCTTGATGGACGACATCCGCGCCGCGCTTCTCGAGGCGGAGGAAGAGCTGCAATCCATTCACAACTCGCACACCTTCACCGCCCAAAAGGCCATCCGCTTTGGCAACCTCGGCGAGGCAGCCGATACCCTGCGTAACCTGCTGCGCTACTACCCCGACCCAGAGGATCGCCGGCACAAGGACGTCAAGTCGCAGCTGGGCAAGGTGTTGCAACGACGCCGGTAGACGCGACGGGTACCTGCCGTTGGTCGTCACGGGCCGGTCCCCTGGCGGATCATCGAGATGCGCGTTAGATAGACCCGCATGCGCACCATCGAGCTGACCAGCTCACCCAAGGGCCACAAGCAGGACCAGGACAAGGTCATCGATCCGGCCACCACGGTCGAAAACGCCCTCAACCGGCTCGAGGGTCACGCCCAGGTGAAGCTCGAAAAACGTCAGAGCGCCATCGCCGAGGCGTACGCCTACACCAGCGTGGGCGTCGGGCTCGACACCAGCGGCAAGGGGCTCACCGAGGAGCAGGCCCGGGCGAGCGCCATCATGGAGTACGCCGAGCGTCACGCCTGGCTCAACTTCGACTACCCCAATT
>JAUUZB010000427.1 GCA_030590185.1 Deltaproteobacteria bacterium | reverse complement strand
GCTCTTTGTCACCGGCGCAAGATCGCCGCGCCGTAATCCCACCACCCATGCCACATCGTCGCCATGGAGTACCAGTGGCCACCGCTCACGCGCCAAGGGTGGAATTTTGGCGTTGGTAAACAAGTCGCCGACATTGATGTGGCCATCCAGGCCAAAGGGCCGCAAGCGATCCCCTGGCCGCCATGTTCTTACCCTTAGTTCAAAATGGAGCCGATCGGCATCGAAAGCAACACTGCGGCCGGCATTTTTGGCGCGCTCTCGGTCGCTGGGATCGGCGGGGGCCCGACGGCAGTTTAGCCGGGCATCGAGCCCGGGTAGCGCTCGCTCGCCCGGCTCGCTCAGGTCCAGGGTAAAGCCGCGGGCATCTCCCGGCGCCTCGAGCCACAGGGCGCCAGCGTCGAGCCGGACCCGCCGTCCGGCGACGGAGATCGCGAGGCTGCCGCGCCGTAGGCCGTCACGGAGCCGTGCCAGGCGGGGGGTGTTCGCCCGGATGTCGTGCTCGGCGAGCCACGCGCTCAGGACCCGCCGGATCAGGGGTCCTGGTAGGTCGGCCACCGGGGCGACCACGAGGCTGCCGAGGGGGCCGCGGGCCTGTGCCAGGTGGTCGCTCGCCAGGTCGGCCAGGAACGCTTCATCCTCCCGGGCGTGGCCCGCGAATCGCGCCAGGGTCCTGTCGGCCTCGGGGTTGATCTCTCGCAGGGCCGGGAGGGCCCGCTGCCGGATGCGCCCCCGGGCCCGCTCCGGATCTGCGTTGGAGGGGTCCTCGGCGAAGCGAATGCCTCGCCGTTTGAGGTAGTCGAGTAGCTGCGCGCGGCTGACCTCGAGCAGGGGGCGGACCAGATCGCCGGCCACCGGGGCCATGCCGCCGGCGCCGCGCAGGGCCGCGCCACGGGTCAGGTTCATCAACACGGTCTCGGCCTGATCCGTGGCGGTGTGGGCCACGGCGATGTGGGTGGCGCCAATTCGATCCGCCTCCCCGCGCAGGGCCCGATAGCGCGCCTCGCGGGCCCCGGCGAGCCGGTTCCCCTGGTCCGGGACCTCGACCCGAAGGCGTGCCATGGGCATCTCGAGCTCCGCTGCCAAGGTCGCGGCCACGTCGAGCTCGGTCGCGGCTTCGGGCCGCAGCCCGTGGTCGACGCCCGCGGCCCACAGCCGCCAGCCGAGCGGCCCACGAAGCTCGCCGAGCAGGCTCAAGAGGGCCTGGGAGTCGGGGCCACCGCTGGTGGCGACCAGGATCCGTGCGCCCCGGGGCAGCCACCCGGCGAATTGGTCGCGAAGCTGGGCGGCGAGGGCGTCCACGCGGGCGTCATAGCGATCAGGGACACGAACGTAAAGGTGGCGAAAATCGTCCGGTGGTTCTTGACAAATCCGCCTCAACCACCTAAAAATTCCAGCCTTTTGTTGCAGAGGTGCGACGTGGATCAGGACGGTCTGATCATCAAGCTCGAACGGATCGGGGCCGAGGGTCTCGATGTGGACGAGGTGTTGGAAGTTGACCGGCTCCGGGAAGCCCTGGGCACCGACTCGCCCTACCGACCCCATGGGCCCGGCAAACTCACGGTCCACGTTCAGCGTCTCGACGGGGAGGACGGCGCGGATAGCGTGGTCCACGTTCGGGGTCGGGCCACCGTCGAGCTCGACGCCGACTGCTCCCGCTGCCTGGAGCTGATCACCGTGCCGTTCAACGAGCCGGTCGAGGTGGCGATGTTCCCAGCCGATCGAGAGCCGCCGCCCAGCTCGGATGGCGAGCTGCAGGCCGAGGACATGGGCGTCGCGACCTACGATGACCACGGGGTGAACCTCGCGGTCCTGGTGCACGACGAGGTCTTCCTCGAGCTACCGATGAATCCCCTGTGCAAAGAGTCCTGCGCGGGCCTCTGCCAACAATGCGGCACCAACCTGAACGTCGAACCTTGTACATGCGAGCGTCCGGAGAAGTCCGGGAACGTTTTTTGCGACCTCGAGCTGAACTAGCTCAATTGGAGAAGAGTCATGGCCGTCCCTCAACGACGCAAATCCCACTCCCGGGCACGCACCCAACGCAGCCACGATGCGCTGACCCCCAAGCGCTGGGTGACCTGCGCTCAGTGCCGCGAGCCGATGCGGTTGCATCACGTCTGCCAGAGCTGCGGGTTTTACCGTAGCCGCGAGATCGTTCAGACCGAAGAGTTCTAGGTCCGGTCCCCGGCCTCCGGTCGGCCCTCTCCTTTGTCGGAATGACCGCCGGTCTGTGGCGGTTGTCGGCCCGTGACCGTCGCCTCCGACATCGGTGCGCAATCTGTGCGCCCCGTGCCCTTCGTTCCCTGCGATCGATCTGAATGCTCCACCGACCGGCCCCACGGCCGGATCGCCTGGCCGCCGTCGCAGTCGTGCGAACCGCGTGTGTCGAAACGCGACGAGAATGCGACACCGGATCGGCCAACCCCCTGCGATCACCCGCCTGAGCGGCGGCACGAAACTTGGATTGTTCAGGGGCATGGCCGAGGATCTGCTTCTTCTGCTCGCGATGCGACACGCTGCTGGCTCCGGCCGGGGCGCGCTAGCGGCAGAGTTGCAGAACGGGTCTACGCCGGGGCGGCTGCGCGGGGATCCCCGCTGGGCGCCACGGCGGCGAGATTGGGAGGCGGCGGAGCGACAATGGGTCGCTCTGTCCGCCCTCGATATCCAGGCGGTTGGGCTCCTGGATCTACCGCCGGCCTTTGCCCGGGCCAGCCCGCCGGTGTTGTTGTTCGTGCGTGGGGATCCCCAGCTGCTCTCGCGATCCGCGGTAGGGATCATCGGCTCCCGGCGCTCGAGTCAGAGCGCCGAGGCCTGGGCAGCGGCACGCGCGGACCAGGCCGCCCGAGCTGGGCAGTTGGTCGTCTCCGGCGGTGCCCTGGGGATCGATGGTGTGGCCCACCGGGCGGCGGTCTCGGCCGGGGGCCAAACCCTCGCCTACATCGGCGTGGCCGTTGATCGCGCCTACCCGGGGCGCCATCGTGGTCTGTTTCGCGAGATGCTCAGCCGCGGCGGTGCCTTGGTCAGCGAGCACCCGCCCGGCGCCTCGACCCCGGCATTCGAGCACGCCCAGCGCAACCGCTTCATCGCCGCCCACGCCGAGCGTCTCTACATCGCCGAGGCCGCTGAGAAGTCCGGCACCCTCGGCACCGCCGATTGGGCGCGGCGGTTGCGGACCGAGGTGATCGTGTCGCCGCCAGGGGTGGGGGAACAACGCGGTGGGATCGAGGCGCTGGTGGCGGCGGGGCAGGCACGGGTAGCGTAGGGTAGGGTGCGGGCGAACGGACCGGGAAACGGGTAGGGTGGCCTGCTCGACGCCAGCGTCTCGATCTGATAGCCATCGCGGGCTCAGTGTGGGCGGATAGCTCAGCGGTAGAGCGCCTGCTTTACACGCAGGTGGCCGTCGGTTCGATCCCGGCTTCGCCCACCACAACGCGGCCGGCTTCCCTAAATCGGATGATCAACCCCGCGCCAGGGCGATGCCAATCTGCTGGAGTTGTTTGTCGATCCCCGAGCGCACCTCCCGGGCCGCGAACAACTGGGCGGGCTTGCGCAACAGACGTGGGATGGGGATGTCGACCGTGCTGCTGACCTCCACCGAAACCAGCGTCCGGTCCCCGACGGCGCGCAGGCGCCATGATCCGTGGGTGTCGGTGTTGCCCTCGACCGAGCGGAAGGTGATCTCGTCGCGGCCGTTGTTCTCGTACAGGGCGACGTACACGGCGTAGAATGTCTTGCCCACCGCGCTGCGGGGCTCGTTGGTCCAGCGATAGCGGCCGTCTCCGAGATCGTCGATGCGCTCCACCCCAGGCCAAAACATCCCGACCCGCGGGACGTCCAGGAGCAGCTCGAAAACCTCGACGAGCGGGGCGGGGATTTCGGCGCTACGCTTCCCGCTGGCGACGATTTCTGTCATCGAATGATTCCTGGAATGCTGTGAATGTATTATTTAGAAGGGAGGTTGCTGGTGTAGTATTCGCAGTGTAATAGTGCTGATGTATTATACTGAATCTCTCACCCATGCCATCGCCAAGGCATCGGCATACTCATTCCAGAGGTGGCCCTGATGAGCCCGGATCCAGTTGAGCCGCACTCCGGGGCGGGCTTGGGCCAGGGCGTAGAGGCGTTTGACCAGATCGAGGTTCTTGATCGGACCGCGCTTGCGCTTCCAACCATTCTTCTTCCACCCGGCGGCCCATTGGTTGACCGTCTTGACGCATAGATCGCTGTCGGAATGGACGTCGATCTGGGCGTCGGCCGGGAGCAGCTCGAGCGCCTCGATCAGGGCGGTCAACTCCATGCGGTTGTTGGTCGTGTCCGGATCGTGGCCGTGGAGCTGGGCCTTGACCTCACCGCCCACTACCCAGACCAGCCCCCAGCCGCCGGGTCCCGGGTTGGGCTGGCAGCTGCCGTCGGTGAAGACGCCGGTCTGCGGGTCGCTCGGGTAGTGGGCGAGGACCTCCGCCACGGTGAGGCCGCCGGGGCGACTCGGCGCCCCACGTGGGCTCCGGCTCGGCTGGCGGCGTTGGCTCTTCTTCTTGGGTGAGCAGGCGCGACAGTACTTCGGCGTCCAGCCCTCGTACTTGTCCAGGGCGGGTTGGGGCACGTCGAATTCGGTGTCACAGACGGAGCAACGGAACCGTGGCATAGCCAGCGGCAATAGCACGTGCCAGAAGCGTGATGATATAGGATGGGGGTGTCACCGGATGAGACTCTGCGTTGGATCGTGCTCGGGAGCGCCGCCGGGTTGATCCTGATCGGCCTGCTCGGTGGGCTCCTAACTCCTATCTCCGGGCCGTGGCGTGACGGCGAGCGGCTGATCACCCTGCGCAAGATAGGGCCCCTGGTGCGAGGTAGCTGTAACCTTCCCGGCGGCGGGGAGATCTACAAAGGGATCGCCCTTTTCGGTTGGGTGCGCCTGTTGCGTTACGAGCACGGCCGCGAGCATCTGATCGCCGCCGGCTTCACCGACGAGACTTATCCGCTGCTCACCGGTCAGGCGATGGGGCGCTTCGTGTTCCGTGGGAATGACGATGAGCTGCGCGGTACCTTTGAGGG
>JAUUZB010000088.1 GCA_030590185.1 Deltaproteobacteria bacterium | reverse complement strand
GCGGATCAACGCGACCCGGGAGGCCATCGACTCCCGCGCCGAGAGCGCCGTCTGACCACGGGGCAGGCGACAGAAGCGTCGCACCGCGTCCGCGAGAACCCGGAAGGACACCGACGAGAGGGTGACGATCTCCTCTAAGCTCTGGGCCTCCTCGCGCTTGCGGGTGAGGTTGACCAGATCCTCGATCTCTTCACGCGAAAAGCCGGCCGCGGCGTGCTCGATGGTGAGCTCGTTGATGCTCGCCTTCTCCTGCACGTCCCAACGGTGCACCTGCTGCACGTTGTCGTCCGGCTCCGCGGTCCCGTCCTCCGCCGGCTTATCCGCGCGCCGGCGAGCCTCGGCGTGAAGCTCATCGATGGTCACCACCCCGGCGCTGTGGAGGCCGACGAGCAAGGTTCGCAGGATCCGGGAACGCAGCCGCGGAAACTCCTCGAGTTTGGCCTCGATGAATTGCCGGTGCACGGCGGCCTCGGGGCTCGGTGGTACCACAGTCTTCACAGTCGCCAACGGGTCAGCTAGTCACAGCCCCGGATTCCCAGGCCGCTGAAGGTGTCCTCAGCAAAGCCGTCCCACTCCACGCTGGGGTCGAAGACATCGGAGCCGATTCGATCGCCGATGGTCACCGTGCACAGCCGCCGCAGGGTATGGTTGGCCGTGCTGGTTGGATCGGCGCCCCACTCGGTGCCGGGATCTGCTCCGATCTCACCGATGATGTCCTGGGTTACCCCGCTGCAGACGAGCTCCACCGCGTCGTTGCCGTTGAAGGCGAAGTTGTTGTCGGATTGGTCGCAGGTCACCGAGCTCGTCAGCCCCATGTTGCACAACACCCGTACCGCCCCGGGCGCCAGGGCGTGGCTGGTGAGATCGAGGACGCCGAGCGGCACGGTGTTGCCGTTGAAATAGATCTTCACCTGGCAGTCCGAGAGCTCCGCCGGGCCAGCCCCGGCGTTGTAGACCTCGAGCCCCTTGTTGGTGCCGCTGCCCTCCACGTACTCGCTGAAGTAGAGGTTGGGGCCGGTGCTCACCACCGTGGTCAGGTGCCCGGCGTTGGCGGGCTCATAGGTGCCCTCATCCTGATCGCAATAGCTCCAGACCCGACCGCCATCGGCGGTGAACCGGAAGGCGACATCGTAGACACCGGGCGCCGGGGCCGAAAAGATTCCCAGATATTGATCCATCTGGGCGTCCGGATCCGGGGAGACCGGCGCCAGCCAGGCCGGGTCCGTGGCCGCGGGGATCCAGATCCAGGCGGGATCGGAGGGGTCGACGCCATCCGGCCCCACGCCGACTTCGCCGCGCAGGGCGGGATGGGGATCGCTACCGTCGCTGAGCTCCGTTAGGCCGATATCCTGAACTCGGCCGTGGACCGCCTGGGGTATGCCTTCCTCAATGTCGATGAGATCCGCCGGCCAGTCGAGACGGCAGCGGTCGATGGCACTCTTGCACGGCAGGTTGGCGCTCCCCGGCGTTCCGTAGTGATCACCCACCGGCGCGGTGGTGCGCGACAGGCACCAGTTGACACCATCGTCGTTGGCGGTTCCGTCCTGGCTGGCCGGGCTCAACGCCATGGCGACACCCTCGGCGCCGGGGAAATCAACCGCGTCGTCATACTGCAGCTCGTCGATCAATGTGCCGCCGCAGGTTAGGGTTAGGTGATCGGCGGGCGCCAAGGTCGTACCGAGGACGTGGTCCGGGGTCAGGCCGCCGTTGTCGGTCGGCGAGCTGACCAGAAGCAGATAGTCGCTAGCCGGCACCAGGCCGCCGTAGATCTGAAAGCTACCCGCGTCGCTGGCCAAGATACACTCGTGCAGCGCGAGATCCTCGCCGGTCAAGTTGGCGACCTCCAGCCACTCGGACAGGCCGGCGTCGAGGTGGCTCGGCGGGGTGTGGGTCAACTCGGAGAAGATCACCTCGCCCGCCAACGGAGCACGGAAACTGCCGGTGCACTGGCCAACGGCGCAGGTACCGCCGAGCAGCGAGCAATCGAAGTTGCTAAAGCTGTAATCACAGACCGCGGTGATGCCGTCGATCGAGCAGGTACCGGCCGGCGAGGTGACGGTGGTGACGCCATCCCCGGCGCATTCGGCCACCGCCGGGCAGGGGTCGCCCGCGCACGGGTTATCAACCGTGATCAAGCGGCTGGCGTCCACGACGTCGTAGGCCGGGTCGAGGCTGTCCCGGTCGCAGTAGGTCCATGTGTCACCGCTGTCGAGGGAGAAACGGAAACCGTGATCATAGATTCCGACCGCTGGAGCCAGATAGGTCGCCCGGTACTCGTCGTAGTCGACGTCGTTCATGTCCTGGTCATCCCAGGCGGTGTTGGCGACCGCCGGGAACCAGGTCCAGGCGCCGGGGTTGACCGACGGGTTGCTGTCCTCCGCTCCATAGCCCGCCTCGGCGAGCAGGTTCGGGTGCTCATCGACGCCGTGGGTCAGGTCGGTGAGCCCTTCGTTGTAGACCCGCCCAATGGCGATGAAGTCGACCCCGGCCACGGCGCTCACCGACAGGCCGGCCTGAACCCGACAGGTGTCGATGGTGAGGTCTGGTGGTGGGCAGGGCGGATTGGTGGCGCCCGGGGAGCCCAGCATGCCGCTGCTGCCGTAGCTATTGGACGCGGCGCAGAAGTTGAAGCGCTCGTCGTTGGAGACGTGGTCGTAGAGGGTCGGGTCGAGCTGCGTAGCGATCCCCATATTGACGAAGCCCTCGGTGTAGCCGATGTGATCGATCGGCGCGCCGCCGCAAGAAAACACCACCTCATCGTTGGTGTTGCCGAGATGAAAGTCGTCGTAGACGTAATCCGGGGCGGGCAGCTGGTGGTTGAGGCCCGAGTCGGCGGTCTTGGCGAGCAGGATGGCGCTGTGGGGGGGCGCCGCGAGGATGCCGAGGATGGTGTGGCTGTCGATGTCGTCGTCCGCGAGGCTGCAACCCTCGAGGTTGAAGATCTGGTCGGTGACGTTGTGCAGCTCCACCCACTCACCGAAGTCATCCCCGACCTGGGTGAAGGCCATGATCTCACTGACGATCACCTGACCGGCGTCGGTGGGCGGGCCGGCCCCACCCACGCACTCGCCGTCGACGCAGGAAGCGCCGATCACCGAGCAGTTACTCTCCAGGCTCTGGTATTCACAGATCGCCTCGGTGCCGTTGGCGGTGCACTCGCCGGGGCCCAAGAAGACGATGCGGGTGTAGCCGTCGGCGTCGCAGATCGGCGGATCGGGGATGACACAGGGGTTGTTGCCGCAGGGATTGTTCACCACGGTCAACAGGCCAGCGTTTTAATGCTGCCAGCCGTCTTCGCTACCGTCATCCCCAGGTTCGCCGGTGTCGCGGTCACACACCGTCCAGCGCAGTCCGCCGTCCCCGGAGAAGCGCATGGCGATCGCGTAGTCGCCGGTGACGAACGGCGCCGCCGCAAAACCGACATACTCGTCGGTCTCGCCCCCCTCGGTGTCGAAGAACTCAACGTTGCCAAGGGCCCCGAACCAGACCCAGGCTGGGTTGCTCACCGGGGTCGAGTCGACCGGACCGAACCCGACCATGGCGGTGAGCTGCGGGTCGTTGTCGATACCGCTGGTGCGATCGGTGGTGCCGGCCTTGTAGACCCGACCAGCGATCTCGAAGGTTTGGGTGACGGCCGCCTGCACCGCCACCGGACGCTCGAGGCGGCACCAGTCGACGACGTTGTGCGGCTCGTAGGTGCAGGCGTTGACCGCCGGATCGCAGTACTCGCCGGGCGGGCAGTCGGCCTCCCCTGGGTCGCAGGCCCGCAGGGTATAGCAACGTTGATCCTGGGCGTAGCAGAGCTGACCGAAGTAACAGTCGGCCGAGGTCCCGCACAGTGGATGGCACAGGCCAGTGGTGGCGCTCGCGTCGGTGGCGTAGTGGCAGAACTCCCCGGCCTCGCAGGCGTCGTCGCTCTCGCAGGGCTGATCGCCGGTGAAGTTGTCGCCCCCGCCCACCCAGCAGCGGCCGTCCTGGCACAGACCGCTGGCGCATTGGTTGTTGGCGGTGCATTCCGGTTCGCTGTCGCCACCGTAGACGCAGTGCAAGGACTCGCAGGTGCCACCCGGACAGTCGCTGTCCTCGGTGCAGGAGAGGTTGTCCGCGTCGCCGGTCGACTCGCCGCGGGGGCGCCCGCAGCCCACCGCCAGGAGAAAAATGAGAATACCGAAGTAATGCTTAGCCACCATGCGGGTTGGTATAGCACCCCGGACGCCGGAGGTCTCGCCGTTGGGATCTCACCCGGGGACCCATGCTAGGGGGGGCGAGAGACGATCCCATGCTCCTGCTCGCGACCCTTGGCCTGTGCGCCGCACTCCTGCTGTCGGTGTTCCTCTGGCGCCGGCTCGCCAATCAACGCATCCGTCGCTCCTTCGAGGCGTTGTGCAAGCGCTTCACGCTCATGGGTCACTTCGCCAAGCGAGTCGGACCGTTTGTTCACCCGGTCGCCCTCGGTACCCTGCGCGGACGCCTGACGCGCATCGAGAGCGCCTCGACCGCGACTGGCAGGGTGGGCCGGTCGGTGACGCGCTTCACGGTGACCCGAGCCGAGGATGATTACCTACACCTCGCCGTGCGCCTCAACCCGAGCGGTCGCCTCACCGGCGAGCGGTACCTGGTCAGCGGCGACGACGCCTTTGATGCCAAGCTGCTCGTCCGGACCAATGACGAGGAGCGGACCCGCGCCGTGCTCGACGATCAGCTCAGGGCGAGTTTGCTGGCCGGCGCGAAGCTCGGCATGAGCCCCCCGGGGATCCAGGCGGTCGGTGATAGCATCGCCTATACCGAGGACGGACTACTCAACAGCGACCGCAAGCGCCGACTCGCCGAGGCGATGGTCACCGCCATGCAAGACCTGGCGGACCGGCTCGACGAAACCCGGCCCGCCTGACCCGACCCCCTTCGACTCGCGCCGGGTTGCCGCCGGCCGCGGCTCAGAGCGAACGGGGGAGGGCCACGACGCAGGCTATTTAGGATACGCCCTAGCCGTCGGTCTTCTGCCAGACCACCCGCTGCGGGAAGGGGATCTCGATGCCCTTCTCGCCAAGGACCTTGTGCAGCCGCATGTTGAGCTCGCGCTCCGTGCCCCAGTGCTCGCCGGGGACGGTCTTCGCCATGCAACGGAAGACGACCGCGGAGTCACCGAGCTCGGTGACGCCGATATAGGAAGGCGCCTCGAGCAGCTTATCTTTCCATGCCGCGTCGGCATACATCTCCTGGCCGATCTCGTTGACCGCCTCGGCGACCTTGCTCATGTCGCTGTCGTAGCCGACCCCGCAATGAACCACGGCGCGGCTCCACTCGCGGGTGCGGTTGGCGACGTTGGTGATCTCGCCGTTGGGGATGATACGCAGGGTGCCGTCGAGCTGGCGCAGGCGGGTCGAACGCACGTTGACGTTTTCCACCACGCCGGCGGAGCCACCTATCTCCACGACGTCACCCACACCGAATTGATTCTCGAGCAGGATGAAGAAGCCGTTGACCAGGTCGCGGACCAGGTTCTGGGAGCCGAAGGAGATAGCCAAACCGAGGATGGCGACCGAACCCAACAACGGCCCCGTGTCGATCCCCACCTGTTCGAGGGCAACCAGGATCGCTATTGCATAGGCGGCCACCCTGAGCACCGGCGCGAAGACGGTCTTGATGGTCTCGGCGCGCTTCTCCGCCAGGGTGATGTGGCCCTCGTCGTCATCCTTGAATGCCGTGAGGATGGCGTTGGTGCCCATCTTGATCAGGCGCAGGACGAAGCGCAGCGCCACGTAGATGAGGAGCAGGATCAGGGCGAGCTTCCAGGCCCGGTCCTTGAGGAACTCGAAGGCGGTCTTCCAGGTCGCCTCCCACAGGGTGTCGAAGCCCTGGGCGACGGTGAGCTGGGTCTCGAACTCGGCCCGCTTGGCATCGCGGTACTTGATCTGCGCGTCAGCGAGCTCGACCTCCACCTGCAGGCCGCGGCGGCGTTGATCGCCGAGCTCCAGCTCCGCCTCGATCTTCGCCGCCTTGGTTGCGGCGCCCTCGGCAAAGGGCTGCCAGATGGCGACCCAATCCCGGTCGTCGCTCTCGGCTTGGGCGGTGGCGATCTCCAACTCGAGGTGGGCGAGCTCGACGTCCTTCTTGAGCGCCTCATCCATCAGGGTGATCGACTCCGTTTGGCGCTCGATGAGCTTGAGCTCCACCGTGGCGGTCACCTTGCGCTCGACCTGGAAGTCGATGCGCTCCTGCAGATCCTCCAGTCCCTGCTCCCGCAGCTCATAGGGGGTTGGCTCCCGGGTCATGGCCAAGGGCGGCGCTCGCTTGGCCTCGGCCGCGGCGGCCGCCTGCTGGTCCAGGATCTTGGCCCGCCGGTCCTCCACCGCGTCGCGCTCGGTACCGAGCGCCTTCATATAGATGTCCTGATTCGCGACCTTGCCGGTGGCGAGCTGCACCCACTTGCTGAGTCCGGCCGCCTTGAGCTCCGCCGCGGCCTTGTCGGCGCCCTCGAGCTTGGCGCCCTGCGCGGTATAGAGGCCACCGAGCTTGGTGGCGCGCCGCTTCTGCCGCTCCCAATAGGAACGCCAGGCGCGGTTGGAGAAGATCTTTTGGCCCAACAAGCGCAGGCGGTCGCGCAGCATGTCGGGCAGCTCGGCGCCGGCATCGGAGTAGTCGGGCGGCGATCCGAGGCTGACCAGCGGCGGCCGGTCCTCCAGGGCCTTGACCCAGGCCGTTTGGGCATCGTTGAGCTGCTGCCACTGGTTCTCGGCTGCAGCGGCCGGCGCGGCTTCAGCGGCCGGCGCAGCTTCGGGCGCTGGGGGCTGGGACCAGGCAGGGCTGGTGGTGAGTAGGGTGGCGACGGTGACCGAGACGGCGCAGAGGATACGTTTCACGGCAGGGAACCTCCCGAGTTCGTGGTGGGAACAGCTGCCCCCGGATAGGGATCCTCAGGGGCCAAGTCAAGCGCGTCTAGACGTACCCACCGCCACGGCAGGCGAAGCCCGCCGCGCCGCGGCCACCAGCGCCACCACCAGATAGACCAGCCGGTGGTGTTGGAGCTCGTAATCGATCGCCGCGAGACCGAGCAGGAGGATGAGCGCCAGCCAGAGCACCGTCCAGGTGGAGCGCGCCCCGATCAGCCGATACGCGAGATACGCACTGACCCCGACCCCAACCGCGCCGAGCTCCGCGAGAATCATTCCATAGCTGCTGTGGGGCGTCGTGCCGATGATCGGCAGGGTCTCTGCTATCTCGGGGGCCAGCACGCTCGGCAGGGCAACGCCAAAGCCCCGCAGCCCCACGCCGAGCACCGGGTTCTCCCACGCCATCGCTAGCGCGGCGCGCTTGAGGTCCAGATATCCCATCGACCAAAGATGAAAAGGACCGAGACGGCCGAAGGGTTCCGGCTGCACGACCCACGGTGATTCGTTCACCAGCTCGCGGGTCATCGCCAGGTGAGTAATCCACTCGGCGCCAACCAGGCCAACCAGGAGCGCCGCCACCAGCCAAGGCCGGCCGCGGTACTCGTGCATCAACGCGACCGCGAGCAGCCCCAACACCAACAGCCGCGACCAGGTGGAGACCAGACCGGCGAGCAGGAGCAGGATGACGACCGTGCGCCAGCGCCCGAGATTCGCCAGCGGCACCCCGAACAACGCCAGGACAAACACCAGCGCGACATCGTTGGCGGTCGGGTAGAAGCCCACGAACCGGGTGACCCCGAAGCCGAGGGGAAAGTTTGGATACTGTTGGGTGCCGGGCAGCTCACCCCAGGCGGTGCCCACAGCGACGAGGGTAATGCCAACCAAGGCATAGGCCGCCGCGGTGATGACCAGCACCCGAGCGGCCAAGCGCCGATCCCCGGCCGGTGCGCTGTACAGGACGTGCGCCACCGCCACCCAAACCAAAATCTTGAGCGCCGCCGGTGCGGCCTGACGAATCACGGGACTCGTGCTCACCCCGAGGACCAACAGGATCGCCAGCAGGAAGATCCCCCCACTGAAACCCGGCGCCCGAAATCCCTGGCGTTGCTCCCGCAGGGTGAGCCCGACCGCGAGCCCGGCCAGGGCCAACAGGTCAGCGAGCGATCCCCGGGCGACCGGGGTGTAGCCGAGCACCGCGGTCACGACCAGCAAGAGGACGCCGACGCGCAGGAGCGTGGCCGAACGCAACACCGAACGCAACACCGAAACCAACATCGAAACCAACACCGAAACCAACACCGAAACCGTGATCGAAAAGCCGACTCAGCGCACGATCGAAAAGGTACGGAACTCGTCGCGATAGGGGCCAAAACGCGCCGCCACGTTTTCGATCTCGGCGGCGGGCGGACCGTGCTGGCACCACTCGCGTAGGTCCTCGAGTCCCTGCCGCGAGCCCTCGGCCTGTACCTCCACCGAGCCGTCGGCCAGGTTCTTCACCCAGCCGGTGAGGTTGAACCCCTGCGCCTGCTCCAGGGTCGAGGCGCGGAAGAACACCCCCTGGACGCGGCCGGAGATGATCATGTTCACGGATGCCAGGTCGTCAGCCATGGGGCAGGATCCTCGTGGCGGCCCGCCAGCCGCGCAACAACGTTCACTGGCTCGAGATGCGAGCTCTAGCCGTGCCCCGGCGTATCAATCACTACAATCTGGCTGCGCTTGGTCATCCGCGTCTCGCCCGTGTCTGGGTCGCGCACCGCGACCTGGAAGCTCAGGTGGCTGCCAAAGGGCAGCTCCACGCTCGAGCTGTTGGCGAACTGCGGGGTGCCCGCCTGGGGCGAGGTGTCGATGCGCAGGCCGGGATCGCCATCGCGCGTCTTCTCTTTGACGGCTGGATCGTCGGAGACCAGATAGACCTCCTTGCCCGGGTGGGCCTTGGCGATCGGCGTGAGATCGAGGGTTACCTTGGGCCAGTTGTCGAGCTTTTGCAGCCCAGCGATT
>JAUUZB010000648.1 GCA_030590185.1 Deltaproteobacteria bacterium | reverse complement strand
GGGCGGCCGGTGCCCGGTATTCGATCGCCTCGACGATGAGCACGGTGCGGCACGGGTGGAGGAGGTGGGATTCCTGCTCGAGCTCACCACGCCGCGTCTGTCGCTGGGCGAGTCCTCCTGACGCTTCCCACCCGGGGCGACGGGAATCCACCGAGGTACACGCCACCCCCTGGCCTGATACCACCCCTCTCCATGGCCGGTGGAAAGGCTCGCTTCGTCACGTCCGCCCCGCGGGTGGGCGACCTACCGGATCATCAACTGCCGGAGGTGGCTTTTTGCGGACGCTCGAACGTGGGCAAGAGCACCTTGATCGGTGCGGTGCTCGGCCAGCCGAAGATGGTGCGCACCTCGCGTACCCCGGGTCGCACGCGCCTGCTGAACCTGTTCATCGTCGATGAGAAGCTCGCCCTGGTAGACCTGCCCGGTTACGGCTACGCCAAGCTCCCCAAGTCCGAGCGCCGCAAGTTGGACCAGATGGTGCAAGGCTATCTGGGCGATCGTCAGGGGCTCGCGGGCGTGGTGCAGGTGATCGACGCGCGTCGGGATCCGGTATCCGAGTACGATCGCTTCGTGGCGGGGTGGGTGCTCGAGCAGTCTCGGCCGCTGCTGCTGGCGCTTACCAAGAGCGATCAGGTCGCCAAGAACAGGCGCGTGGGCCGGGCGCGGGTCATCGAACGCCAGCTCGCCGTGCCCGAGGGAGCGGCGGTTATTTGTTCCGGGAAGGGCGGTTTTGGGATCAAGGAATTGAGGAAGAGGCTGTGGGAGCTGGCGGCTCGATAGCGCTCATCTGCGTGGCAGGCGCGCTGGCGTCACCCCCCAAGGCCACCATCGTCGATCAGATCGTGGCGGTGGTGGACAAGGAGATCGTCACCGAATCGGAGTTGTTGATCGAGGCGCGGGTCGCGCTCGTGGCCCGGGAGCAGGGTCGGGGCTACGCCTTGGCCGACGGCCCGTTGGATCGGGAACTCTTGGATCCGACCCGCGACTACCTGATCAATCAGGTGTTGATCGCCAGCCACGTGCGCCGTCTGGGCACGGTCGAGGTATCCGATCAGGAGGTCGACCGCGCCCTGGAGCAATTCATCGGCTACTTTCCGAGCGACGCTGCCTATCAGGCATTCAAACGCAAATACGGCATCCCGGAGGAGACCATCCGCGACATCCTGCGCCGCGACCTGCGCAACGAGCGTTACATCGATCAACGCATGCGCATCTGGATGGGCGGAGCAATGAGATCGGACCGGGGCGATGACCACCAACGCGAGGCGCGGGTCGAGCGGGCGGAGCGCGCCCTGAAACGCTGGCTGTCAGACCTGCGCAAGGGCGCGGAGGTCCGGCTCCTCGGCCCCGAGGGTGAGCTCGAGGTGCAATAGCGGGTCCCTTGAGTTGCGCAATCCGGTGGTCTATCCCGACCACCATGCCGGTGGTGCGCGAGAAAAGGGCGGCTGTGGTCGAGGCGGTCGACGAGCTCGGCCCGGACCTCTTTCGGATCGATCTCTGCGGTGATCGGATCGGGGTGGGGGTGCAGGCAGGTCAGTTCGCCATGCTCGAGGCGCCGGCGCGACCCGACTGTATTCTGTTGCGGCCCTTCTCCTATTTTCTAGCGCCGGGTCCGGACCGCGCCGCCTTTCTCATCAAGGTGGTCGGCAAGGGCACCGAGGCGCTGGCCCGGGCGCCGCGGGGCACTGCGGTCGCGATCCTGGGCCCGCTCGGCAACGGCTTCCCGGCCCTGGCCGGTGAGACCTGGTTGGTGGCGGGCGGGGTCGGGGCGGCGCCCTTTGGTGAGCTGGCTGGACGGTTGGAAACCCGAGTCTTGTTCGGGGCGCGCACGGCGGCGGAGGTAGGTTTTGCGCAGGCCCTCGGTGAGGTCGTTGACGCCGGCAAGGCGGAGCGCTTGGAGCTAGCGACCGATGATGGTTCGCTGGGCTTTGCCGGTTCCGTCGTGAGCTTGCTCGACCAACGACTCGCGCAGCACCGACCGGCTGCAGTTTTTGCCTGTGGTCCGACCGCGATGCTACGGGCGGTGACCGACGTGTCGCGGCGGCATGGCGTGCCGAGCTGGGTTAGCCTCGAGGAACGCATGGCCTGCGGCATCGGAATCTGCCGGGGCTGCGCCCACGGCGACGCAGACGGCGATTGGCGCTGTATCTGCGAGGCAGGCCCGGTGTACGAAGGCGGAGCGATATTCGCAGGAGGGTCGGGCGAATGAGCTCCATCGATTTGACTACCCGGGTGGGGCCCTCTGTCTGGCCAACCCCCGTCGCCTTGGCCTCTGGTACCTGTGGCTACGGCGCCGAGCTCGATGGGCTGATCGATTGGAGCGCCGTCGGCGCGATCTTCACCAAGGGGCTCTCCCTCGAGCCGCGCCGTGGCAACCCCCCACCGCGCATTTGGGAGACCCCGAGCGGCATGCTCAACGCCATCGGCCTCGAGAACGTAGGCCTCACGGCGTTCCGGCGCGACAAGATGCCATGGCTGCGCGAGTGGCGGGGCCGGTTTGGCGGGCGGGTGATCGCCAATCTCTACGCGGTGTCGATCGCCGAATACGTCGAGCTCACCGAGCGCCTCAATCAGGTCGAGGGGATCGACGGCTTCGAGGTCAACCTCTCCTGCCCAAACGTGGCGGCCGGCGGCGTGCTTTTCGGCCGCGATCCGGTGGCCTGTGGGAAGGTCACCGCAGCCGTGCGCCGGATCACCGACAAGTTGGTGACGATCAAGCTCACCCCGGCGAGCGTGGTGGCGGACATCGCGCGGGCTTGCGCCGACGCCGGGGCGGACGCCCTGTCGGTGACCAACACCATCCCGGCGCTGGCCATCGACGTCGAACACCGGGTGCCGCGGCTCTCCAACGGCATCGGCGGTCTCTCCGGCCCGGCCCTGCGCCCCATCGCGCTGCGCATGGTTCACGAGGCCCGACAGAGCGTGGATCTCCCGATCATCGGCATCGGCGGTATCACCACCGGCGAGGAGGCAGCGGAGTTCATGCTGGCCGGCGCTAGCGCGGTGCAAGTCGGGACCGCCACTTTTTCCGACCCGAACGCGGCGGGTAGTGTTCGCGACGGATTGGTCGCCTACCTCGAGCGCCAGCACGAGACCGCGGCGCGTGACATCGTGGGTACGCTGAAGATGGAATCTCTGTAGGGGCGAGCGTCATGCGGGATTCGGCGATCGTAGACACCCGAGCGCGGACCTTTCTCCACCAGCACAAGGACGTCTTGGTCTGCCTATCCCTCGCCCTGGTAACGCTCGTTGCCTATTGGCAGGTTCAGGGCTGCGGTTTCGTCGACTTCGACGACGACCACTACCTGATCAATAACCGCATGGTCCGATCCGGCTTGACCGTGGGGAGCGTCGCCTGGTCATTCACGGCCACCGAAATGTGCAATTGGCATCCGCTCACCTGGCTGTCGTATTTGCTGGACTACCAACTGTTCGGATTGGACCCATCTTGGTATCACCGGGTCAACCTCTCACTGCACATCGCAAACACTCTCTTGTTGTTTGTTGTGCTCAGGAGAGCGACCGAAACCACGTGGCGAAGCGCGCTGGTCGCCGCTCTCTTTGCCCTACACCCTCTACACGTCGAGTCGGTGGCCTGGATATCGGAGCGCAAGGATGTCCTGAGCACTCTTTTTTGGCTCCTGACAATCTTGGGCTACGTATACTATACCGAGCGCCGCACGTTGGGCCGTTACCTGTTGGTTTTTGTCCTTTTTGCGCTAGGCCTCACGGCCAAGCCCATGCTGGTGACCCTGCCTTGCACCCTATTGCTGTTGGATTTCTGGCCCCTGGCGCGCTTTCGAATCGGACAGGCACCAGGCCGGACCCGCTCTCTGCTCGGACCCGCCAATCTGCGTCTGATCTGGGAAAAGGTCCCCCTGTTTGCTCTGTCGCTAGCTTCGAGCCTGGTCACCTGGACCGTCCAACGACAATGCGGCGGCATGCGATCCCTCGATCAGATCCCGTTCGCTCATCGGCTCGCGAATGCGCTGGTGTCCTATGTGGCCTATGTTGAGAAAACGGTTTGGCCTTTCGATCTGG
>JAUUZB010000432.1 GCA_030590185.1 Deltaproteobacteria bacterium | reverse complement strand
CTGGTCCTCGAGTCCATCACCAACCAGCCCCCCGTGGTCGCGGTCTGGGGCGCGGCCATCGACGTGGCGCCCCCCACGCTGATCGACTCGGGGGTCGAGGTTGATTTCACAGGTGTGGCCACCGACGCCGACGGAACCGTCACCTCTTGGAGCTGGAGCTTCGGAGACGGCAGCCCCGTCGCCGGGGGATCGGTGCAGGCCGACGGCACCAACCTCGTCAGCCACATCTTCGTCAACCAAACCACGGCCCAACGAACCTTCCGGGTCACCCTGACCGTGGGCGACGACGGTGGCGATGAGGGCAGCGCCTATCGCGACATCGCGGTGGAGCCCGAGGGCGGCGTGGTCGACTACAGCGGCACCTGGAATTGGGCCCTGGCCGCGGGGGAGCCGGTGGACCCCAGCGGCATCGGCGTCTGCGGCTTCCAGGCCTCCCAACTCGAGATCACGGCGGACGCGGGGGCCGGCACCATCTCCATCACCGAGATGCTCGGCGGTGACCCCCAGGCCACCTATGACGGTACCCTCAGCGGCGCCGACTTCACCACCTCCTACACCTCGGGCGTGGTGGTCGACATCACCCAAACCATCGCCGGCACCTTTGACAGCGAGACGACCTTCACCGGCACCTACACCATCTCCCCGGTCACCCTTTTTCCCGCCTGCGAGATCCCGCGCGTCGTCGAGGGCGTCAAGCTGTGAGCCCGGGCGCCACGGCGCGGGTCGCTCTCCTCGGCCTTCTTCCCATGGTGTGCGCTGGCTGTGGATTGCCGCGGGACGGGTCCGACGACGGCGGCGGCGGTCTGGCCCCGACGGCCGACGCGGGCGGCGATCGTAGCGCCCGGCCCGGGGAGTCGATCCTCTTTGACGGCACCGCCTCTGCGGATCCGGACGGCGAGATCATCGCCCACGACTGGAGCTTCGGTGACGGCTCCGAGTCGGAGAGCGGCGCCACGGCGAGCCACACCTTTGTCACCACCGGCGTCTACACCGTGGTCTTGACCGTGACCGACGATGACGACGAGGTCGATTCGGACAGCATCACGGTCACCATCACCGAGACCGGCCCGGAGGCGGCCTTCAGCTTCTCGCCCAACCCTGCCTATGTGAACGAGGCGGTAGCCTTTGACGCCTCGGGCTCCACCACCGAGACCACCATCGTGGCCTACAACTGGAGCTTCGGCGACTCGACCCCCGCCGCCACCGGCGTCTCCGTCGCCCATACCTTTGACCTGGCGGGTAGCTTCAGGGTGACCCTCGAGGTCGAAGAGGAGGGGGGCGCGACCGCCGAGACCTTTGCGTGGATCGAGGTCCGCGCCGGTGGCCTCAGCCTCGCCGATGTCGTCGGGACCTACGACGTCGTGCCGGACCCGGCCAGCCGGGACTGCGCCAACTACTCGGTCCCCTTTGTCGACTCGGTGCTCACCCTCAGCGAGGGCATCGATGACGGCTCCTGCGGCGCGAATCCCGTCATCGACGCCGCCGCCAACAGCGGGCGCGATTTTCGGGGCTGCCTCGATGGCACCGGGCTCACCCTCACCTATGAAGAAGCGAGCACCAATCCCGGGGGCGGCTGCACCGCGGATCTGACCGCCAGCTTCAACGTTAGCTTCGACCTGGCCGGGCATTTCGACGGCCACGGGACCTCCTTTTATGACGCCGGGATCGGCTGCCAATGCACGGCCCTGTTTGGGGTCGAAGGGTCGCGGCGCTGAACGAGCCCGGCGCGATCAGGCAACACGAGACCGCGGTCTCTTGATAGGATACGCGCCATGCATCAAACCAACGCACCCTCCCGAGTCGATCGAGGCGCCAGCAACGCCAAGGCCGGCTGCGCCATCGCCATCCTCGTCGGTCTCGGCAGTTGTGTCGGTGCAGCGGCCTTCTTTGGCATGGGGCTCGTGGAGGAGGAGTTGCTGGTGGATCTCCAGAGGAACCCGGTCATCCAGGAGCAGATCGGCACCATCGAATCTCTGGAGCTCGACTGGGGGAAATCCACCGATGACGAGAGGGTTGATTTTTTTTGGTACGACATCGCCGGTGACCGGGGTCACGGCGTTGTGGAGGCCCACTCTGAATCCACGGGCCCCGACATGACCGAGGAATTGGTGGACGGTAGGTTGACCATGGCGAACGGTGAGGTATTCGACTTGGTCCCGGTGGCGGGTGCAGAAGCCGCGCCCGGGCCGGTTACGCCGGAGGCCGGAAAAACCGGTGTGGGTGTGGATGCCGTGCCGGAGGAGGCCCGTCGCGCTGGACCCGAGGCTGAGCGCGACGCCCAACCCTAGGGCGGCTGCCTGGTGCGATCACCAACGCCGGTGATGAGGCCCTCGGCGATGAGGTGACCGGCGGCACGGCACCCGAGTCCGTCCCAACACCCCTGTCTTCTCAGGGATTCCCCGATACCAGGGCCAACCCCATCGTGAGATAGTTCCGGAGCACACTTCGGGGGATGGCGCTTGAAACGTGGTTTTTTGCGAGAAGTTGAGCGGAGGCCTAGCGGCAGTTTTTCGGCGTGACGTCTAGCAGAACGGAATCAAACCAGCTGGGACACGACCTGGTTTTGGTGTTGGTCGAAGATCACCATTTCGTACGCGATGGTCTCGGCCTCTTGCTTTCTGGTCTCCCCTGCGTCGACCGGGTCGAGAGTGTCCCGGACGCAACATCCGCCCTGGAGCTAGCAACCCGGTGCAAGCCGGACATCATGGTCATCGACGTGGTGCTTCCCGATTTGAGCGGCGTCGAGCTGACTCGTCAACTCCATGAGGCTCACCCATCCATCGGTATCATCGGCATGAGCGGATACGTTGATCGCCACTACGACGAGGCGGTGAAGGAGGCAGGGGCACGGGGCTATGTCTCCAAGACCAGCCCCGTCGAGGAGCTCGAGGCGGCCATCAAAACCGTGGCCGGGGGGGGGACCTGGTTTACCGACAGCGATGGAGAACGCACCGCAGGGCCCGGTAGCGCGGAACGCGTCGCCGCCCTCGCGCAGCTCACGGACCGGGAGCGGGAGGTCCTGACCCTCATCGCGGCGGGTGTGGCGACCCGGCAGATCGCGGCGAGGCTGGAGGTGAGCGTCAAGACCGTCGAATCCCACCGTCGCAACGTCATGCACAAAGTCGGACTCTTCTCGGTCGCCGAGCTCACCAAGTACGCGATCCGGGTGGGGCTCGCTGAGCTCTAGCGAGGTCGCTATGGGGGGCGTCGACAACGCTGATTCCACGGGTGCAGGGGGGCACCGGCTCCATTTTCTGGTGGTGGACGACGACGAGCAGCTGCGACGGGTCTTCGAGCGGCGTCTGGGAATGCTCGGGCGGGTCTCGATCACCGCCAATGGCAAGGAGGCCGTGGCGCTCCTCGAGGGCGGCGAGCAACCGGACGTGATCCTGCTCGACCTAATGATGCCCGAGATGTCCGGTCCGGAGATGATCTCCTGGCTCGAGGCCAACCGACCGGAGCTCCTGCGGCGGGTGATTATCATGACCGGTCACGCCCACAGCCCGGAGGCGCGAGACTGCTGGGAGACCACGCGACAGCCCCGCCTGGAGAAGCCGTTCACCATTGCTGATCTCGACCGTGTCCTGGCACAGATCATCGGCGCCGGGCCGCGGTCATAGGTTGGTGAAACCGGCCTAGGCCTCCCAACTCGCCTCGAACACCGACTGCGTCGCGCTCAACCCGGTCACCACCACCTTCGCGTCTCTTGCCCGCGAGCAGTCCAAGCCCGCCTGATAGGTGGTCGCCACGAGGGTGGCGTAGGTCTGGTTGAACAATCCCGCCGGGAAATCCAAGGTTGAGGCCGAGGTAATCCGGTTGCCTTGGGTCGTGCCTTCGCCCGGGGTGAGCTTCGAGCCCATGTGAAACGCCGACCACTTGCGCGTCGCGCTCTTGAGGATCGCGCCCGGTGACATCAAGAACATCAGGACCCGGTACACCGGCTTCTTGAACAGCTTGGTCATCTCGTCGTAGCGCCAGCGGTAGAGGGTAGCGTCGTCGTTGAAGATCACGTCGCGCACCAACATCGAGAGGGCACCGCCGATGACCTCCCCCATCCAGTCGGCCTGGTATTCGCCGCTGAGAAACTCGGTGAGACGCAACGGCAGGTCCTCGAGCTCAGCGAGCTGGGGGAAGTCCTGGCGGACCGGCTCGTGGACCTCGGTGCGCACCAGACACTCCGGGTAGCTCCACAACCCCTCCGGCAGACCCGCGATGTAGCGGGCGAGGTAAGGATAGCGGCTGGGATCGACCTTCGTCCCCATGGGGGGAATCTACCCGGTTTCCTGACGCCCGACAATCGCACCAGGCTCACAGCTCCGGCGCCAACTCCCCGAGCGCCGCGAAGATCTCGTCCTTGGCCTTCTTGAGCAGGTTGCTGTGCCGACCGTCCTCGACCTCAACGAATGATTTCGGCTGCGGCGCGGCGGCAAAGACCTCCTCCCCCATCCACAGCGGCACGGTCAGATCCCGGTCGCCGTGGGTGACCAACACCGGGCAGCGGACCGCCCGAACCTTGTCCACGGTGCTAAGCTCCGCCGGCGAAACCCACGGGCCAGGGATGCCGAGGGGAGAGGAGAGCTCGATCATCTCGGCTTGACTGGTGAAGGCTGCCTCCAACACCAGGGCACGGGGGGCGGCGTCGATCGCCAGGTCGGCGGCCACGGCCGCGCCGAGGGAGAACCCCCAAAAGACGATGCGCTCCGGGTCGAGGTCGTCGCGGGCCAACAGGAAGGCGAGGGCCGACTCGGCGTCGGTGTACAGACCCTCCTCGTAGGGCTCGCCGCTGCTCTTGCCAAAACCGCGGTAGTCGAACGCCAGCACGTTGAAGCCGGCGTCCCAGATGTTCATCACCTTCTTCCAATGAAAGTCGAGTTTGCCGGTCTCGCTCTCACAGAAGAGCACGGTCGGCGCCGTGGTCGGTCTCGCCTGGGTGGCCCACATACCGAAGAGGTCAGCGGTCACCGCGTCGATCTCCACCTCCTCTAGCTGGGCGAGGGGGATGCGATTTTCCGGCAGG
>JAUUZB010000681.1 GCA_030590185.1 Deltaproteobacteria bacterium | reverse complement strand
CGGTCGTGAACAGGGGAAGTCGGAGCTCGCGGACGCCTCGGCGCGCTGAGAGCCCGTAGGTCTTTCGGCCGAATAGCTCGTTTGTCTTTTGGGCGCCTGCGGAGCCGCCAATACCGAGTCATGACCGCGCCGAGCTAGCGGAGCGAAGGGAGCGCAGGCCCCGCGACTCGCCGGAGGAGCGCGGCTTCGCCCCACAATCCAGCAACAGCGTGCGGGAGATCCTCCCACCCCAGCCACGGCACGGCGACGGCAGCAGCACGCGAAACGAATCCGCTCCTCCGGAGAGGCGCGGGGCCGAGCCTCCCGAAGCGACGCGGCTCCCCAACCACAGCGATGGGAGAATCCTCCACCGCTCCTCAGCGCTCGCCAATCCCTCCGGATCGCATCCCCTGTCCCCCCGTCCTAACCGCTCGACGTTCCAGGTGATGAAATGGCATATAGTAGTGCCTGACACTACTATTTATACCCCACCGCCGCTCACCTCCCAACGACTCCAGCCCACCCCCAATCAAATCCCTTGCCCTCCCCGAGATCCTGATCCCTGATCCCCCATGCCCCCCTGGCTCCTCCTCGCCCTCCTAGTCACCACCCCCAATGACCCATTCGAGGGCACCGTCTTCACCGCCCGCGAGCGCGACATCCTACCCTCCGGTCAACACCTCGGCAGCCTCGCCGACACCTGGCTCGTCGAGACCACCTCGATGCAGGCCGGGCACAACGGCATCGCCCTGTTCGACCGCCTCTACGTCTCCTCCCACGGGCGGTCCTGGACGCAACAGCGCTATCTCCTCAACGGCATCGAGATCACCGACCCGGCGCAGCCCGGCCAACCGCTGATCGAGCTGCCCCACGGCGCCTGGGATCAACTGCGCTTCCGTTCCCTGTGGACGGCGCGTCCCGGGTTCGAGTGGCGCGTTGAGATCCCTAGCCCGGGGGCGCGACCCCGCCTCGACGCCGCCGGCGGATGGGCCACCGACGTGGGCGGGGGCACCTGGGTACCCGCCGGGTTGATGGATCGCGAGCCGGCCCTGCGCACCGGCGCCTCCCCGACCCGTCGCGCCCTGAGCGGTGGCTCCGGAGGAGAGCTCGACCTGCACCTACCCAACCTCGGGATCCCCACGCGGATCTTCTTCGAGCGGCTCGAGCACACCCACCTCTACCCGACCCTGACCCACGACGACGGCGGGCAGCTCCTCGACGACGCCGAGCGCACCACCCTGCTCGGCGGAACCCGCTGGTGGCTCGGGGGCGTTCCCCTCGAGCTGCTCGCCGTTTACCAGGGCATCGGCAGGACCCACGAGGGGGCCCAAGCCCGCCACCCAGAGCTCCTCACCCACACCCGTCACAGCGACGCCCTCGTCGTGGGTCTCGGCACGGAGCTGCGCCTGACCGGCGGCGTGCAGGTCGATCTGCGCGCCGGCCTCGGTTGGCGCGACGAGACCTGGACACCCAACGGTCAGGATCCCCAGGTCGTCGACCTCGTCGAGCAATGGACCTGGCTCGAGCGACCCCGCTTCGGCGAACAGCTCGAGCGCCGCCGCCTCGATCTCTCAGCCACCGTGACCCGGGGCGCCCTGCGCCTCTCCCTCTCCGGCTTTGCCGCTGACCTCACCTCCCGGGCCGACATCCCGGGCCAACGGTCGGCCACGACCTACCTGGGCGCCTCCGAGCCAACCGCCCGGGCGGTGTCGGTGACTCATTTCGGGACACCACAGGTAGCCGAGGAGTGGCTGGCGGGATCCCGCCTCGCCCTCGAGGCAGAGCCTCACCTCTGGGGCCTCGACTGGCGTCTGTACGCGGCCATCGATCAGAGCGCGGTGGGCACCCCGGGGGCCACCGGCCTGATGTTCGTCGACCCGGCGGTGGGCGTGGCGATGATCAAGGATTGGGCCGACCATCGCTTCTTCCTGTTGCTGCGGCGCGAGCCGGAGCTATTGACCGCCCAGGTCTCCAGCTTCCTCGACCCGCGTCGGCCGAGCGGCACGGAGCACGCCTGGCTCGACGATGGCGACCTCGTGCCGGAGGCCGGGGAAACCGGAAGCCTCATCCGTCGGCTGGGCGGCGACGCCCACGGGTTGCGCTCGGACCTGCGCCGTCCGACCAGCAACCACCTCGCCCTCGGTTGGCGCTCGCCGCGCTTCGGCCCCTTCCGCTTCAGCGTCACCGGCATCAGTCGACTGCTCCTCGACCGCTTCATGGTGCGTCTCGCGGGGGCGCGCTACCAACCGCTGACGATCACGGATCCCGGCGGCGACGGACTCGGCGAGCAGCTCGGAGCGGACGGCGAGGCGCAGCGCTTGATCGTCTACGGGCGTGAGCCGGGCGACGAGGGGGAGGAGCGCTACCTGTTGAGCAACGCCGACGCCCCGGATTGGTTCGTCGGGGCGGAGCTCCAGCTCGCCACCGTGGGCACCCGCTGGTGGTTCATGAGCCTCGGGTTGTCCGGCTACTGGGACGTCGGTGGCGCGCCCTTCGGCCTCTATGCCGACCGCAACGACCCCGGGGTGATCGATCCCGCCAGCGCCGATCCGAACGCCCAGGTCAACGCCCGGGGCCGCTACGATCACGACCGTGCCTTTGGGGCAAACCTGCTGGTCGGACTCGCGCCCCAAGGGGTGTTGGAGGGGCTAACCGGCGGGGTGGTGATCCGCTACCGCGACGGTGAGCCCATGACCCGCATCCTGGTGGTTGAGGATCTCCCCCAGGGCCCCACCGCGGTGATGGCGGTCCCCCGCGGGGATCCGATGCCGCGCTTCACCTTCGCCCTGACCCTGGACGTGAAGGTCAGCTACACCTTTGCCATCGATCCCTTCGTAGTGATGGCCCAATGCGAGGTGCTCAACTTACTCGGCTCCGGCACGGAGCTAGCGGAGAACATTGCCACGGGCGAGAGCTTTCGCCGCTCCCTGGAGATGGTGCCCGGGCGCACGGTTCGGATCGGGCTGGGGGTAGGGTGGCGGTAGCGAGCTAGTACTTGACCATCGCCCGGATCATCAGGTCGTTCGAGATGAAGGAGGCGGAGTTGCCCGCGATGCCCAGAGTGTTGGTGGGGTAGACGTAATTCGACGCGTTGAGGGTGAAGGTGTCGGCGATGCCGACGATCAACCAGTCCTCGAGGACGTAGAAGTCGGCGCTGACCGTGGCGTTGAAGCGAACGTCCGCCCGGCGCGTGGTGCTCGGGGTGCCTGTCACCGCCGAGTCATCCTCCCCGTAGAGGACGTAGCTGATGCCGAGGTCTACCCCGAGCTGCACCAGGGCCGCGATGAGGTGGGAGTATTTGATGTGGCCGTTGTCCGTGCCGGCGTACTCGAAGATCGCCGACGGGCTGACCGTGCGTACGTAACCACCGCTGATCTTGGCGGTCTCGCTGACCGCGTAGCCGACCTCAGCGAGGGCGACCAGCGACCGGAAGCCGCCCTGCTCGGAGAAGGTATCGCCGTAGCCGGCCTTGAGCACGAGGCTAAGCTTGGGGGTGATGTTGCCGTTGGCGCCAGCCTGGACCGTGAACACGAAGTCGAAGTCGTTCGAGTTGGTCGCGTGGGAGAAGTAGTTGGTGACCATCAGATCGGACTCGATGAACACCGCGGTCTTGGGGAGGAACTTCCAGGCCGCCTTGAAGTGGGGGGAGATGCGGTAGTTGTTCAACGCCGAGTTGCCACTCTCGTGATAGTAGTCGACAAAGAAATTGGCGCTGGTAGTAAACGCCAGGGCACCGCCGCCCGGCTTGGCGTGCAGGCTGAGCCCGGCGTCGTTGGAGGTGTGCACCAACATGCGGGCGTTGCCCTGGGTGTGCTCCGCCGCCCACGGCTTGAGGTCGTCCGAGAACCCAACCGTAATCGAGCCCTCCTTGTTGAAGACCGTGTCGAGCTTGAGCTGGCTCCAGAAGTTGCTCAAGCCGCTGGTCGAGCTG
>JAUUZB010000630.1 GCA_030590185.1 Deltaproteobacteria bacterium | reverse complement strand
TGCACAGGGCGGCGGTGGTTGAAAGACTCTAAGTGAGGAGGGTAAGAAACCTCAAAGACAAGAAATCTCAAAGAAACGATTGAAAAATACCATGGATATCTCTGCCCTTCACGACGAGGCCCAAGCAGCGGCGGCCGCGATCAAGAAGCAATTTCCAACCCCGCCCAGGGTCGGCGTGGTGCTCGGCTCCGGCCTCGGTGCCTTTGCGGAGCAGGTTGATAACGCCACCGTCATTCCCTACGGCGACATCCCCCACTTCCCGCAAAGCGGCGTGGCGGGCCATAAGGGTGAGCTGTACCTGGGCAGCATCGAGGGTACGCCCACAGCGGTCATGGCCGGGCGGGTGCACTACTACGAGGGCTATCCCATGGGGCGGGTAACCTTCCCGGTGCGGGTGCTCGCTGCCCTCGGGGTGCAGAAGCTTCTGATCACCAACGCCGCCGGCGCCTGCAACCCGTACTATGAACCGGGTGACTTCATGGTGATCGTCGATCACATCAACCTCACCGGGGACAACCCGTTGATCGGTCCGAACGACGATCGCCTCGGCGCGCGCTTCCCCGACATGTCCACCGCCTACGGCCGATCCGGGCGCAAGGCGCTACACGTCGCGGCCAGCTCCCTCGGGGTCAACCTTCACGCCGGCATCTACGTCGGGCTCGCCGGACCCTCCTACGAAACGCCCGCCGAGATCCGCATGCTCCAGACCATGGGCGTCGATGCGGTCGGCATGTCGACGGTGGCGGAGGTGATCGTCGCCAACCACGCCGGGATGGAGGTCGCCGGGTTGTCGGTGATCACCAACCGCGCCGCGGGCCTGAACGTTCAGCCGCTCTCCCACCTCGAGGTCAAGGAGGTCGGGGATCGGGTCAAGGGGGTGCTCTGCGACCTGTTGGCCCGGGCGGTGGTGAACCTCGGATGACCAAGGATGCCCTGATCGAAGCCGCGAAAGAGGCGCGCCAACACGCTTACGCGCCCTATTCGCGTTTCGAGGTAGGCGCCGCCATCGAGCTCGCCAACGGTGATGTCTTCACCGGCGTCAACGTTGAGAACTGCTCCTACGGCCTCACCGTCTGCGCCGAGCGCCACGCCATCGCCGCCGCGGTGCAGGCTGGCGCCAAGCCGGGCGACGTGCGGACCATCGTGGTGGTCGCCGACGCGGATCAGGCGGCCTCACCCTGCGGCGCCTGCCGCCAGGTGTTGGCCGAGTTCGCGGCCCCCGACGCCCGCCTCGTGCTCCACAACGTTCGGGACGGCTCGAGCGAGGAGATGCCCTTCTCAGACCTCTTGCCGCGCGCCTTTGATCGCTCTAGCCTCGACCCAGGACCATGAGCAAAAAGCGCAGGAAGGCGACCCGGGAACGCAAGCAGCTACCCGGTGAGACTTCCCTGCTGATCAAAGACGCCGACGTCGTGACCATGGATCCCGACGGTCGGATCGGTCGGCTCGACATCCGCATCGAGGGGCGCCGCATCGTAGAGGTCGCGAGCCGCCTCAAGGCTCGACTCGGGGATGAGGTGATCGCGGCCAAGGGCATGGTGGCGATCCCCGGCCTGGTGCAGGCCCACGTCCACACCTGCCACAGCCTGCTGCGCAACCAGGCGGATGGGCTCGGGCTGCTCGATTGGTTGCGCGCCCGGGTTTGGCCCTTCGAAGGGGCGATGACCGCCGAGGACGTGCGCGATTCGGCGCGCCTGGGGATCGCCGAGTTGCTGCTCAACGGCACGACCTCGGTGCTCGATACCGGGACGGTCCGACACGGCGAGGAGTCGTTCAAGGCGGCCAAGCGCCTGGGCATCCGCTACACCGGCGGCAAGCTGGTCATGGACCAGGGACAAGGATTCCCCGCCGGCCTGCGCGAGACCACCGCCGAGGCACTCGCCGAGAGCGCCCGCCTATCCGACCAATGGCACGGCAAGAGCCACGGCCGCTTGCGCTACGCCTATACCCTGCGCTCGCCCCTGACCTGTTCGACGGACGCCCTGCGTGGCTGCGCGGACCAAGCCCGGGCGCGTCGCAACCTCGTGCAGATCCACGTCGCCTCCCACCCAGACGAGATCGAGCTGTTTCGGAGCCGCGCGGAGGGATCGGGAGGGGCCGATCAAGTCGAATACCTCTACGGCCTCGGGTTGACCGGCCCCGACGTCGTCCTGCACCACGGCGTGTGGCTGCCGCTCAAGGGGCGCAAGATCCTGGCGGAGACCGGCACTCGCTTGGTGCACTGCCCGGCCCGCACTCTACAACTCGGCGGCGGGCTGGCCCGGCTGCCGGAGCTACTCGCCGATGGGATCGACGTCGCCCTCGGCACCGCGTCAGGTCGCTTCGACGGCTTCGCCGAGATGCGGTTGACGACCCTGGTGCATCGCAACCGCGGTGGACCCGGCGCCGTCCCCGCCGCCACCGTGCTCGCTATGGCGACGACCTACGGGGCGCGCGCCTTGGGTCTCAGCGACGTGGGCGCCATCCGTCCCGGCCATCGGGCCGACATCGTGCTGCTCGATCTGAACCGACCCCACGCCTACCCACCCGTCGATGATTGGATCTCGCGAATCGTCTTTTGCGCCCGCGGCAGCGACGTCCACACCGTGCTGGTCGATGGCAAGATCGTGGTCGAGGCCGGGGAGCTCGCGACCGCGGACACCGCTAACATCCTCAAAGCGGCCAAGCGCTCGGCCGCGCGCCTCGCTAAGCGCGTCGACTGAGCGCGGAGGCAACGGCGGACGAGCCCGAGCGCCATGAGCAACAGTGCATCACCCCGAGCCCAGGGCTGGCGACCGGTCCTGCTCACTCTCCTGCTGGTGGCGAGCGCCGTCGGGTTCCTCTTCTGGGTCCACCGCTTCTACCCGATCCAAGAGTGGCTGGTCTGGCGTTACGCCACCTACTGGCTGGTGGTGCTGGTCTGGGGAGTGTCGTGTCTCGCTCTGGGACACGTCATCGTCGTCCGCCTGCTCGGCGCGCCGCTCCGCTTGCTCGAGCAGATCCCGGTGGCCTTCGCCTTCGGCATCTTCGCCTTCGAGTTGCTGACCTTCGGGGTCGGCCTGCTGCAGCTCTATGCCTGGCCGCTCTTTTTCCTATTGCCGGCCGTCGCCATGGCCATCGGTATCCGGCCCCTGGGACGCTACCTGCGCCGAGCTTGGCGTCATCTGCGGGCTTCGGCCCGACACCGCCCGCCGCCCCCGTTCTGGTTCTACGGGGTCATCGCCTTCGGGCTCTTGGCCCTGTTGATGCTCTATCTCAACATCCTGACCCCCGAGAACGTCCAGTTCGACGCGCGCTGGAAGCACATCGGCATCGCCGAGGAGTTCGTGGCCCGCGGTGGAGTACAGCGCTTCGCCGAGGGTCGAACTATCGGCGCGCGACCCCACTTTGTCAGCTTCATCTACGCCTGGGCGTTCATGGCCCCGGGCGGCGGGCTCGCTGATCACGTCTTGATCTGCGCCCACGCCGAGTACCTGGTCTTCTTGATCACCACCCTGTTCGGTATCCCAGCGCTGGTGAGGCGGCTGGTGCCGGGCGCGGGCCCGAGCCTGGTTTGGGTGGCGCGTTTCCTCTTCCCGGGGGTGATGCTCTACGATTCCAGCCTGGCGGCCGGCATCGATCACTTTGGTGCGCTCCTGGGCGTGCCGATCTTCCTGTTGGCGTTGCGCACCTACCGCGACCTCTCCCGACGCAACGCCGCCGCGCTTGGTGTGATGCTCGCCGCCTGTGGGTTGGTCAAGTACACCATCGCGATCATGCTCATGCCGGGCGCCTTGGGGTTGGTGGCCTTCGCCGCCGGTCGCGCTGCCCTCACCGCCCACCGAGAGGGCGGCGGCCACCGAGAGTGGTTGCTGTCGCTGCTCGCCCTCGCCGGTGCCGCGCTGGTGTGCGCCGCTCCGCTGTGGCTCACCAACCTGAGCTGGCACGGCAATCCGGTTTAACCCGTGGCCGGCGGCTCGTTCCCCTCGCAGCCCTGGACAGCCGACGCCAGCTATTGGATGCAGTACGGCTTCACCGAGCATCAACTCTGGCGACCGGACCGCACCCCTTTCGGCCTCCTCCAGACGGTCGGTGCCCTGTTCAATTTCTCCTTCGTGCCAAACGACTGGCGCCTGATGCACCGTGACG
>JAUUZB010000061.1 GCA_030590185.1 Deltaproteobacteria bacterium | reverse complement strand
GATGCCCTGCTGGCCGCGGCCGCTGAGGTGAGCCAACGGGACGTGGTCGGCAAGGATGACATCGACGCCCTGTTGGGCTTCGAAGCGGAAAAGTCGATGCTGGGTTGCGACGACGCCTCCTGCATGGCGGAGCTCGGCGGGGCGCTCGGGGTCGACAAGCTGATGTCGATGAAGGTGGCCAAAATCGATGAGGAGTGGGCGATCACCACCAAGCTCATCGACATCAGAGAGACGCGGGTCGAGTCACGCAGCACGGACTTCGTCGCCGGTGGGCCCACCGACGTGATCCGCGCCCTGCCGCAGGTGGTGGCCAAGCTCTTGGCGGGGGGTGGACTCACCCTCGGCACTCTCAAGATAGCGCCGCTGGCCGCGGTACCGGGGTCGAGAGTGGCCCCGCCAGGGAGCGGCCCCGCCGGGGAGATACGGCTGCCGGCCATGGATGACGTGCGGGTGGCGGGCCTCATGCGGCAGCCCCTGACTCGCACCGAGGCGGAGCTCAACGAGATCGGCGAACGGCTGTGGAACCAGATCAACGCCGTGGAGCCCGCCAAGGTCCAGGCGCGGGCGCAGGACGCCATGACCGTGGAGCTGCTGTTGCGGGCCCGGGCGCGCGCGCGGCTCGGCATGGTCGACCAGGACGTTGGCCTGGCGCGCTACGACGACATCGGCAACCGCTGTCTGTTCGATGCCAAGGACGCGGGGGTGTGCCACGAGGCGGCCGATCTGGTGTTGGCCGAATACACCAACGAGCCGATCACCCGGGTCGCGGACCTGTGGATGAAGGCATGCGAGGCA
This sequence comes from Deltaproteobacteria bacterium, assembly GCA_030590185.1. The sequence goes on along the minus strand of JAUUZB010000061.1, from coordinate 9,271 downwards.
GAGGACGCCGCCTCCTGCGTGGAGAGCAAACGCATCGCCGCGGCCTTCACCCCACACGGTGACCGCGAGTACGAGGGCGGCCGGGTGGTGGCGCGCCTGTGCCTCAACGGGGATCGTGCTTCCTGTGAAGTCCTCAAGAGCTACGCCGGCACGGGTTGGACGGGACCGCTGATCGCGGCCTGCGGCAAGAACAACAAGTGGGCCTGTTCGGTGTTGGTCAGCCGCAATAAACACTGGGCGCTCGGCGCGACCCAGCGCAGCATCGGTTTTTGGACCATGGTGCTGGGTGCGCCGGCCGGCGCTGGATTCGGGTTCTTAATTGGCAATTATGTGGGGCTCCTCGGCAGCACGGCCTCGGGTAGCAGCGACGCGATAGTTGTCAGCTGGGTGGTCGGCGCCGCCGTCGGCGCGGTTGTCACCCTTGCTGTAGGACTTGGCATCTATCTCGCCGGCCGCTTCGATGTCTGGGATGCCGAGGATCTCGCCAACAAATACGAAGCCGGGGCCAGCGCCGCCTTGCCCCGGTGGCTGCCGACCCTGGTCGTGACCCAAGACCCTGGGGGACGCCACCTGGCCGGGCCCGGGATCGTAGTTAGCTTCTAACCCCCGTCCCCCGCGGGCATCACCCGCATCGCGGGCGGCGCCCACGCCGCCGCCGAAACCGTCAACCCAACCGTTGCTTGAGGTCATGCCACACCCAACTCGCGCCGGCCCGGCCCCACGCCATGGGGCTGGCGAGCAGGTTGGTATAGGTCGCGTTCGCCAGCGGACAGTGACAGTGCTCCGTCCGGATGGCACGGCGCACCTCCCGGGCCCGGGGTGAGCCCCAAACCCGCCCGAAATCGAAATCCGCGGCGCGCAGGTCACCGAGCGCGTCCCCACGTACGCAGCAACACCAGAGCTCGCCGTTCGGCATCAGCTGCGCTGACATTAGAGCCGCATAACACGGCCAGATCTCCCGCGGCCGGTGCAGGTAATCGACGACATAACGATAGTACTGCCGGCGCAGGGCGGCGATCAGCGCCGCGGTCCCGCGCACCGGACGGCGGGCGAGGCGTTGCTCGAGGGCGAGGATGGCGCGGCGATAGGCGGCGGGCTGCGGAGCGATCCCCTGGCCACGGGTCAACAACTCCACCCGCTCCTGTGCCACCTCGGTGATGTAGGAGTCCGGGTCGAGCTCGAGCAGGCCGTCGCAGATCGCGGCGAAGCGCTCGACGTTGAAACGCGAGATCACCGTGTGGATCCCGAGCACCAAGTTCCCATGCTGGCGGCGCAAATCCCGAAGACCGTCCCAGGTGGCGAGGGCAGCCCGCCAATTACCCAGCACGCCCCGCAGGCGATCATGCTCCACGCCGAGTCCGTCGAGGGAGAGGTTGACGATCAAACGTCCCGGGTGCAACGCCGCGATGGCGTCCACCTGGGTGAGGATGCGATCGGTGAGGATGCCATTGGTCGGCAGGTTGATGATCTCCGGCGCGGCCGCGTGCACGATGGCGGCCGTGATCTCCGGCAGGTCAGGACGCAGGGAAGGCTCGCCTCCGCTGAGGGTTAACCAGACCAGTCCCCGGTAGTTGTGAAAAATTCGGGCGTAGTCATCGGGGCTGAGCAGATCATCCTCACGCTCATAGACGTTGCAGGTTTGGCAGCGGGAGTTGCAGCGGTTGAGCACCGACACGGTCAGGTTGAGCGGCCGCGGGGGGCGGCTTCCCAGGCGGTACGCCATGCGGTATGCGGGCACCCGGCCCAACCAAGAGAACATCGAGAGGACTATGGCACATCGGCCGCACCCGGGGCACTCGGGCCACCCGCCGCCGCGATGCGCCGAGGATCTGTTGCGCCTCGGGCCGGCCCTCGACGAGGGACGCGGCACCGCCTACGAACGCTATGCCTTGGACCTGTTCCTCCAGGGGATCGCCAGACGCCTCGACCTACGCCGGGCGCTGGAGCTGCCCGCCAACGGGGTGATGGGCGTGCCCGGGATCAAGAGCCTAGCCCTGGCCGCGAGCGGCGTGGAGGTTACCCTGGCGGTGCCGAACGATCAGATCGCCGCGGAGGTACGCACCCTGTGGGAGGCGGTCGGTCTGAACGCGCGGGTCATCACCGTGCCGCTCGCCTCACCCGAGCAGGCCCCCGATGGTTTCGACCTGGTGTGGAGCTTCTGCGTGCTCGAACACCTGCCGCGGATGGCCGCCTATTTACGGGCCATGGCGACGCGCAGCGCGCGTTATCTATTGGTCCTCACCCAGAACCCGTTCAACCCCGGTTACCCGGTCCACCGCCTCTACCACCGCTTGCACGCCGAGCCCTGGGATCATGGCGACCTCTGGCCGGTGCGACCCGCGCAGGTCGTCCGGGAGGTGCGCGCCGCCGGGGTCGAGGTGATCGAGGTGGGCGGGGTCGACCTGCCACCGTGGCCGGACATCAACATCCAACTCCGGCCGCCGCGGGATGGGACGCCGGAGGACTACGCCGACGACTATGCGACCATCCGACCCGGCCTTCGGCGCCGATCCACTGACGAGATCGCTCGCCGCATCCGCGCCGCCGGGCCCGCCCGCGGACCCTGGCCGATGATCTACCGGGGTTGGCAGCGGGTGGAGCAACGGCTACCGCGTTGGTTTCTCACCTATGGCTCCCATCATCCGTACGTTCTGGGTCGGGTTACCTAGGCGCCCGGGGCCGCTAGGTCCCGTCCACCATCGTCAAGACCGTATGGGAGTGCCGGCGCATCCGGTCCCAGGTGCCGAGGAGCCGAGCCACCGCCTCGAGGCCCGCCGCGGCCGCCACCGTGCCGAATCCAACCCCCCGGGCGCGTGCCTCGCGTAGCCCGGGGAGGGCGAGGCGCCGGAGTCGATAGGTCGAGACCTCATAACCGGTGCGCTCGTGCAGCCAGAGGTGCCCCGCCCAAATCCGCCGGCGTTGGAGGATGAAGTGCGCCAGGGTGCTCGGGCCGTGGTTGTAGACCACCGCGTCGGCGATGTAGACGAGCCGCGAGCCGACCGCGGTGAACATCGCCTCGAGGGAGGCCTCATCCACCGCCGTGGCCGAATCGAGCCGCGCAAAGGTCTTGCGAAAGGCGATCAGCTCACCGAGCTTCGGCTTCGACTCCGACACCCTGTGGTGCAGCGCCCATTGGAAGCGCACCACCCGATCGATCAGGGTGGTCTCTGGGTTGGAGGGCACCGGCCTGCCGCCGGTCATGCCGACGGTGGGATCGAGGAAGGGCGCGACCAAACGCTCTAGGGCGCCGGGGGCAGGCAGGACGTCGCCGCTGACCAGCACGCAGACGTCGATGGCGTCGGGCAGCTCACTGAGGAAGATGTTGATGGCGTGGGCCTTACCGCGACGCCGGGACTCGACCACCAACACGACCCGCGAGTCCCGTTGCTGCCAGGCGTCGGCGATGGCGTTGCTGGCATCGGTGCTGCCGCTGGAGACCACCACGATCTGCTCGAGCACGGCGCTCGGGGTCCGCGCCGTGGTGAGGGCGCTCAACAGGCTGTCGAGGTTCGCAGCCTCGTTGTATACCATCACCCCAACAGCCACCCGTAGGGGCTCAGTAGCTGCGATGTCCACCTCTTCGACCATCCTCGTCACCGGTGCCGCCGGATTCGTGGGCCGCCCCCTGTGTCAGCACCTACTCGCCGCAGGGCACACAGTGGTGGCCGCGGTCCGCCCCGGCGGGCGGGCGATGAGTCTGTCGCATCGGAACCTGAGGGTTGTCAAGACCGAGTTGCCAGACCTCGGGGAGATCCTACGCCTCGGTGCGATCAATCGCGTCTACCACCTCGCCTCGGTGGTCGACCCCAGGCTCGCCCTCGACGCCGAACGTTGCCGCGCGGTCAACCTCGAGGGCAGCCGGGCGCTCGGAACGTGGGCCGCCGAGCGCGGCGCGCACTTCGTACTGGTCAGCAGCATCGCGGCGATGGGCTTCTACGACGCGGCCGGCGCCGTGACCGAGTCGTCGCCGTGCGAGCCGACCACCGCCTATGGCCGCACCAAACTAGAAGCGGAGCAGGCCCTCGCCGAGATCCCGGGTCTCGAGCTCGCCGTGATCCGACCACCGACCCTGTACGGGCAAGGGGATCGCTACAACTTCCTCGCCCTGTGCCGGGCGGTGGCGCGCCGAATGTTCGTGCTGATCGGCGACGGCCGCAACCGCTTCAGCATCATGCACGTCGACAACCTGCTCGCCGCCCTCGACACTATCGGTGACGGCCGACTCCACGGCCTTTTCCTCGCCGACGACGGGGCGCCGACGACCCTCGGTGAGATCGCGCAGACCATCGCCCGGGCCCTGGGGCGATCCGGTTGGTTGCCCAGGATGCCGATGCCCGCGGCCCGCCTGATCGCCACGACCCTCGACCACGCCTTTGCCCCGCTCGGGATCACCCCGCCCCTGTCCCGGGCGCGGCTGCGTACCTTGACGGTCGACTTTGGCTTCAACATCGCTCGCCTACGCGCCAACGGTTACCAGCCGGCCGTGCCGTGGCAACGGGCGGTGACCGAGACCGTAAAGGGCTACCGGGCGGCGGGACTGCTGTAGGCGCCGAGCCCGTCGGGCAACCTACCAAAAGCCGCGGGCCAAGGCCTGCAGCGCCGGGGCGAGAGCGTCCGAGGGCTCGACCGGCAAGACGTGGGTCGCGACGAGGCCCGGGGGCCAGCGCAGGGGCTCCCCATCGTCGGACCGATGCGACTGCGCTGCCCCGGCTACCCCCACTAGACCGGCGCGCGACAGACAAATGCAAGGCCGTTGCCCCAGCAGGGCAGCGAGCCCGGGGCCGTCCCGATTGATCCGCACCGCCAGGACGGTGCGCCGCTCGGGGAAGGTAGCCAGGCTGGTCCCCCACCGCAGCTTGCGCCGCATCAACCCATCATGAACGAAGGGCAGCGAACCCATGTGGTTGCAGAGGCCAAATCGTTCGCGGCGAGCCCGCCCCACCCAGGCGCCGATCGGGGCGAGCCGGGCGAGCTCCTCCACCCTCTGGTAGTCGCCGTCGCGCACGCCGAGCACCGAGATGCGCAGCTCACCGGGATCGAGGGGACTAGGCGCGGCCACGGCCCCGGCCACGGGCAAACCCGCGCGCTCCACCAGCACCAGACCACCGCGGGCAACGAGCAACCGCAACACCGGCCACGGGGTCGGGTGTCCATCATGGCCGTGGTGACGCTCGACCGTTGGCCGGTAGAGCTCGGCGTCGAAACGCGCCAGGTCGCGCCGCGCGCTCGTGAAGCGTAGCGACAAATCAGCGGCAGCGAGCCGCTCCGACAGGTCGCGCTCGTAGGCGTTCGGCTGACCGGCGGCACCGAGGAAGCTCTGATGGTGAGCGACCTGTTTGGGCAGGATCAACCAGCCGTGACGGCCGAGGTGAGGCGCAATCCAGGTAGGCACCTCCGCCACGGTCAGGTCCGGACTGACGGGCAAGCCGCGGGCACCCCGGGCATCGGCACGCACCGACCCGTGAACGGCCGCGCACTCGACCGCGAGCCCTCGGCCCAGCCAGCGCCCATGCTCGATATCGTGACCGACCCATTCAACGCTCAACCGCGACTCGCCGAGCTGGAGGGCCGCCAAACGGCGTGGCGAGCGGCGGCGGGCGGCGCGCCAGATCGTCTCCTCGAGGCGCGCCGTCCAACGGGGCGCACGCTGCCACCCGTGACTGAACAAGCGCAGCTGCAGGGCGAGGAGCTGACCGCGGGCCGTGTCGGCCCAGCCGGACCGGCGCCGGGGTCCGGCGATAGGATGGGGATCGCGGTTCATGAGGTTCGGGTACGTTCTACTCTCCGGCACCGGCTCGACCCGGCCGGCGGCGTCGCACACCGGATGCGTCACCGCTTCGATAGAGGCCCTTTGTTGACCCGTCAACCCCACCCCCGTAATAGTCGGAAAGCCAACACCGACGGCGCGCCATCATCGCCCGGTGGCGCCGCACACCACAGGAGCTGATTCGTGGTCGGCCGGGAGCTCTATTACAAGGCACGCGAGCTGCTCTATCGAGGTCTGCTCGCCTCCGACCGGCTCTTCTACCGGCCGGACGCGGCGGCACAGCGAGAGGGGCGGCTTCCCCGGGCGATCGGAGTGCTCGTGCCGATCAATACCCCGGAGGGCAGCATCGCCTTCTCCCGCGCCAAGTTGCTGGCCGGGTCGGTGCGCGCCCTGGGCAGCGAGGCCCACCTGCTGCGCTTCCGCACCGATCCCCGGGTCATCTCCGAGCTCGCCGATGACCTGGCGCATCAACGAATCGACCTGGTGCTGCTGCCCGGGTCCTTCGACATCGAACAGGAGGGCCTGCCGCAGCTCCTGTTGGAGTTGATCGGCGTGCCCCACACCGGCTCGAGCGCCGTCACCGCCAGGCTCTGTGCCGACAAGGCCCTCACCAAACGGCTGGCGAGCTCGGTCGGGGTGGCCACCGCCGCCTGGAGACTGGCTGCCGTCCCCGGGGAAGCAAGATTGCCCGAGGGCACGGACTTTCCGGTGATCGTCAAGCCGCGTTCCGGGACCAGCAGCATCGGCGTTCATGTGGCGCGCGATGAGACAGAGTTGCGCGCCGCGGTCGCGGCGGTGCTCGATTTCGATCCCTGGGCGCTGATCGAGGAGCAGCTGGTCGGCCAGGAGGTGACGGTCGGCGTGGTCGGCGGTGATCCGCCCCGGGCCCTGGGGGTGATCGGCTTTGCGCCGGGCGTGCTCACCACCGCTGAGAAGACCGGCGGCGGCCAGGGTGCGTATCAGGAGCCGGCCGAGATCTCGCCCGAGGCCACCCGGCAGGTGCAAGGCGCCGCCGAGGCGCTGTTCGATGCCGTCGATTGTCGCGGGGTGGCGAGGATCGATTTCGTGTGGACCGGTGGACGGCCAGTGCTGCTGGAGATCAACGCCGTGCCCGGCCTCTTTGCCCGCGGCACCCTGGCGAGCTCGGCGCGTCTGGCCGGCCTGGATACCACCGCGCTGCTCACCATCCTCATCGAGGAAGCCCAGCGGTGAGCCCCCCTACCCCGGCACGTGCCCACACCGCCGATCCCTCACCGGCCCCGCTCGCCACCCTGCAACGTGCCTGGGGACGCGTGCCCTGGCGCCTGCGGCGTCGGCTCTACCCGGGATTGCGCGGCGCCTACGCTCGGCTTCGAGAGATCGAGGAGCTGCGCACGGGCGGCCGGCTCGCCTGCACCCAGCTCGCCGGCCCTTCCGTCACACCGGGCGACCTCGACGTCACGCTCACGGTCTTTGGCCTTCCCTGGGAGATCGAGGATGCAGCGCGCCGTTGGTTTCGCGGTGCCCCGGCACGCACGCCGCAACCGGGCTGTAGCCTCGCGACCGTGAGCCAACGGGCACGGGGTGCCCTGGCTATGGCCGACCTCGTCGTCGTCAACCTGCCGCGCCTGGCCCGGCCGCTGCTCGGCGGCAGCTTCACCGCGTTGCCGCAATCGGTCGAGGTTGTGATCCGGGTAGCGCGGGCCCACGATCTGATCGCCAGGCGGGCAGAGCCGATTCGGCGTTACCTGGCGCTGATCGAGCGGCAGGGACTACGCGTCGAGATCCTCCAGGACCGGGCGAGCCTGCGGCACTTCTACGACGGGTACTACCGCCCTTACCAACGCACCCGCTTCGGCCCGGGCGCGCCAGAGCGCACCCTGCGTTTCTACGAGCGCTTCGCAGGCCGGTGGGAGGTCCTCGCGATCCTAGATCAGGGCACCTGGATCGGTGCGGGCACCGCCATCCGCCACGAGGACCGTTACCGTTTCTTGGACGTGGGTTACCTAGACGGTGACGAGAGCCTGCTCAAACGCGGTGTCGGTCACGCCCTGTACCGGGCCGCGATCAATCGTGCTGGCCAGCTCGGCTATGACGAGCTCGACCTCGGACCGGAGCGCCCCTTCCTCGCTGACTCGGTGCTGGCCTACAAACGCAAGTGGGGCGCCGGCCTGCGCGCCAACCCATGGGCGTCGCGGCTCATGGCCTTGGGATACGCGGAGCTCAACGCGTCGCTGCGCGGCTTGTTGCGCGCCGTGCCCCTGATCCAGGAAGGCAGGGATGGCAGCCTCTACCGCCTCACCACACGACCGGACCAGGAGGCGGCGCACCCAGCGCCTCGGGGGGATGAGGTGATCGGTGTGCGCGGCACGCGGTTCATCGTGGACCCGGTGCGGACCAAGCGGAGACAAAAAGAGTGATCCTGCTGGTCAATGCGCCCACTCCGAGCCGGGGCGACGAGCTCCGGGAGTCGCAGGCCGCGATCCTGCCCTATGGCACCTCCGTGCTCACAGCCGGTCTGCGCCGGTCCGGATTCGATGTCCGCCAGGTCGACCTCGCCAACCCGCGGCTCTGCCTCGGAGGCGATGCCCTCAGCGAGCGGGACATCGAGCGCTGGCTAACCCACGGAGAGAAGAGAGGTGCGCTGCGGGAGTTTTTGCGCCGCTGCCTCGCGCAGCTCCCTGGGTTGGAAGATGTGCGGTTGGTTGGGTTGTCGGTCCTCTCCCACTTGAGTTATCCCCTCGCGCTCGCCCTGGCCGAGGAGATCAATCGGATCTGTCCGCAGGTGGCGATCGCCCTCGGCGGCGCGTACATCACCATCCGCCGGCTCTCTCCGCCTAGCTGCATCGACTATTGGGTCAAGGGGATCGGCCACCGCCCCCTTCATCACCTGGCGAAGCACCTCGAGCACGGCGTTGCCCTGGATCCGTCACTCCCGGGCCTCTGCCTGCGGGTCAACGGCAGGATCATCGACAACGGCCGCAATGACGAGGCCGCCGACAGCGAGCCGCTTCCCGACTTTTCCGACTTACGCCTCACCGACTACACCCGCGCGGATACCCTGCGACCTGGCCGGCAGCAGCTCGTAGTGCCCTACCGGACCAGCTTCGGTTGCGCGAGCCGCTGCACCTTTTGCACCGGACGCAATACGGCCCGCTTTCGCGTCAAGACCCCTGCCAAAGTCATCGACGAGCTAACCGCGCTCACGACCTTGCACCCAAACGTCCACGTGCGTTTCTGCGACACCGCGATCAACAACGGCACGCGAATCATCCGCGAGGTGTTCGGGGCGCTCGTACGGGATGGGCGCCGCATCCCGTGGCGGGCCTTTTGCAGAGTCCACAACACCGACGCCGAGCTGCTGGGGCTGTTCGCCCGCGCCGGCTGCGAATACCTCTACTGGGGTCTGGACGGAGTCAGCCCGCGCATGAACGCCGTTTTTGACAAGCGCTACGACCTCGCCCAGGCGGAGCGATTGGTGACCCAAGCCGCGCACGCCGGCATCACGAACCAGGTGGCGATGAT
>JAUUZB010000906.1 GCA_030590185.1 Deltaproteobacteria bacterium | reverse complement strand
TGCTTGGTGCCAAACTGGGCCGTTCCGTACAGGTAGACCAGATGATCGCCCATACGGTAACCGAGGCCGAGGTCGGACTTGAGCTTCACCAAATTCGTGTTGCCACTCTTGAAGCTGAAGGAGAGGCACGCCGCGGCGCTGAAGCTCTCGGCGTCCTTGATCTTGCCTAGCACGTTGACGATCTGTGCCTCGGCGGAGCGAGCCGCGAGCGTCAACGACAACAGGGTGGCGAGGAGAACGAGTCGTCGCACGGCTCACTTGCTCCCTTCGGCCGGCTCGGCCCCGGCGCCGCCGGTGCCCTCCATGCCGGTGGCGCCCTGCCGGGTGCCGATGTACTGCAGCAGACCGCCGGCGTTGTCCGCCACCTCGTCGTAGGGGTCCTCGAGCAGGCCGCGCAGGATCGGCTCCACCTCTTCCTTGGTGCCGATCTTGGCCAGGGCCTGCATCGCCGCCACCCGCACCTCGATGCGCTCGTCGGCAATGCGGGCTTTTATCCCCGGCATGGCCACCCGCGCGTGCTTGCCCATGTTGCCCAGGGTCTTGGTTACTTGCAGTCGGACCGGCGGGTAGGGATCCTCCAGATAGGGAATCAACAGCGACACACCGTCCGGACCGAGCCTGAGGAGCACCTTCTGGGCGCGCTGGGCGAGATCGGCGTTGCCCACGCCGGTGGCGACCTTCCCCAACACCTCGCCGGCGCGTTCGTGCTTCGGATCGATGCTCACCAACGCGGCAGCGGCGTGAAACCGCAGGTGGGGCTCCGGACGCGCCAGCAACGGCTCGATCAACGGGATCGCGGCCGGCCCCATCTTGCCGAGGCCGACCCGGCAGAACTCCTGCACCCCGGGGTTCTTGTCGTCGAGCAGCTCGATCATCCGCGGCACGGCCTTGGCCGCCACGGGACCGATCTCGCCGATCGCCTCACAGGCACCGCGGCGCTTGTAGTCCTGGTCCGACTCGAGGTCGTACTCCCAGGAGGAGAGCGTCCGGTTCAGGTAGGTTGGCTCGTCACAGGCGGCCGCGCCCAAGGCGAACAAGATCATCGCGGTGAAAAACGCCGGTCGTCGCACGTCGAGTCCCTCCCTGGAGAAGAGAAATGTAGGATTAGGTGTCGTCCCGCAGGGCATCGAGCTCGTCCACGTCGACGGTCTGGCGGGTGCGGAAGATGCCGAGGAAAATGGCGAGGCCCACGGCGGCTTCGGCGGCGGCGATGGCCATGACGAAGAAGACCATGGCGTGGCCACCGGCGTGGCCGAACTGTTTGGCGTAGGCGATGATCACGAGGTTCGCCGCGTTGAGCATCAGCTCGATCGACATCAGCAGGATGATGCCGTTGCGCCGGATGATGGCACCGGACGCACCGATACCGAACACGATGGCGGCGACCACGATGTAATGAACCGGAAGTACGATCACGTCCATGGTTAGGTCAGCCTCTTGAGTCCGAGAACGATGGCGCCAACCACGGCGACCAGCAGGAGCACGGAGATCGCCTCAAAGCCGTAGAGATAATCGGTGAGCAACAGCACCCCGATATTCTTGACCGACCCGTCGACCGGCTTGCCCGGGCCACCCGCGATTTGAACCGCGTTGAAGATGATGCGACCGACGAGATAGGCCATGGCGAGGAAGCCGAAGAACTTGGTGAACGAGAAATAGGCCGGTCGTCCAGCGCCAATTGGATCGAGGTTGAGCAGCATGATGACGAACACGAACAGGACCATGATCGCCCCGGCGTAGACCAGGATCTGCATGGCCGCCACGAAGGAGGCGTCGAGCAACACGTAGAGCAACGCCGAACAGCACAGGGCGACGATCAAATAGAGGGCCGAGCGCAAGGGGCTCTTGGCCAGGATCACCCCTAGGGCGGTGACGATCAGGGCGCCGGCGCCGAGGCCGAACAGGACTGCTTCGGTCATACCTTGTCCTCCCAAACGCTATCCTTGGGGGGCACGACGTCGAAGGCCGGGTACTTGCACTTGCCGGTCGCGACGTGCTCCTCAAACTCCTCTGGGAACTTCTTGAGATAGCTCGCCACCGGCATGCCGAGGGCATCGGCCAACGGGCAGATGGTCATCCCCTGGAGATACTGGCCCGCGTGGCGGAGACAATCGAGATCGGACGGGGTGCCCTTGCCGGCCTCGACCCGGCGGAGGATCTTGGCGGTCCAGCCGCTGCCCTCGCGACAGGGCGTGCACTGACCGCAGGACTCGTGGGCGTAGAAATCGGCTAGGGTCGACAGGGTGCGCACCATGCAGGTGGTGTCGTCGAGCACCATCATGGCGGCGCTGCCGAACATCGAGTCGACGATCGGCAGGGAGTCGAAATCGAGCGGCACCTCGGTCTCCAGGGGCCACTGGGCCTCGGGGACCACCGGGTCGGCCGCGTCCTTGTCCAGGCCCTGGCGGGCGAAGTGGATGGCGAGCTTCTCACACTTTTGCGGTCGCACCACCGGCGTGGAGCTGCCCCCCGGGATGACCGCCTTGAGCTGACGACCCCGCCAGACGCCGCCGGCGAGCTCGATGAATTTGTCGCAGGGGTAGCCGCAGGGGACCTCGTAGATCCCGGGGTACTCGACGTGACCGCTGACGCACATGACCTTGGAGCCGCCGTTGCGCGGCGAGCCCTGGGCCTTGAACCACTCGACCCCGCGCGTGAAAATCAGCGGCACGCTGGCGAGGGTCTCGACGTTGTTGACGATGGTCGGGCCGCCAAAGGCACCGACCACGGCCGGGAACGGCGGCTTGAGGCGCGGCCGACCGATTTTGCCCTCGAGGCTCTCGAGCAGCGCGGTCTCCTCGCCACAGATATAGGCGCCGGCCCCACGGTGGACCGTCATGTCGATCTTGTAGCCGCTGCCCATGGCCGAGTCGCCGAGCACGCCCTTGGCGTACGCCTCCTCCACCGCCGCCACCAGTCGCCGGTAGGGCAACGCGAACTCGCCGCGCAGGTAAGCGTAGATGTTGTGGGCGCCGATGGCGTAGGCGGCGATCGCCGCGCCTTCGATCATGGCGTGCGGGTCGCGCGCCATGAAGTAGCGATCCTTGTACGAACCGGGCTCCGACTCGTCGCCGTTGACCACGATGGACTTGGGCTTGTCCGCTTGCTTGGGCACGAAGCCCCACATGACGCCGGCCGGAAAGCCAGCGCCACCGCGGCCGCGCAGGTCAGCGGACTTGACGGTGTCGATCACCTCGCCCGGGTCGAGCTTGA
>JAUUZB010000333.1 GCA_030590185.1 Deltaproteobacteria bacterium | reverse complement strand
GGTAGTCGACCCAGGAATCCGACACCTGCATCGAGTGCAGGTGCAGCGGGACCGAGCTGACCACTGTCACGCCGTTGAGGAAGAAGCTGGTGCCGGTTTGGTCATAAACGTACGACGGTGAGGCGGCTCCAGTCGGCACCAACGCGACCATACTGAAGTGAGCCGCCATGCCCACGGCCCCGCGCTCCAGCGGCGCAGCATCGCTCGGTACCGGCAACCACGACCAAGTCTCGCAATCCTGCGACGTCGTCAAACGCAGCTCCGTCGGGATCACGAGGGGCAATAGCGCAGGCGGCGCCTCGATCGTCACCCGAACCGCCTTGGCGAAGCTCGCGCCCGGCGGACCGAGCTCTAGGACGACAGCGGCATCGGGCCGGCAGGCACGCGGCGCGCGCCCAGCAGTGAAGGCCTGCGCTACACCCACCGCACCCGGAGGCACGTCGAGCACAACCCGAGAGCCATCGATCAGCCCATCGAGGACTCCACCGCCGTTGCCGATCGCCTTGGTAACCACCGGGATATTGTCGAGCGTCGATGGGTTGGCGCGGGGCTCAGCAGGCGAGTCCAACCCACAGCCCTCGCACGTAATCGTCGCAGCGAGCGCGGTTATCACCGCGAGCCGCCTAGCGGTCAGGTTGGAGGAAGGGGGGGGGGCAGATCGACAGCAGTCAACCGCCACATACAAATGACGTGGTCCATCGAGTCCCACGAATTACCTCCCCGGTCTGAAGCTAGTCACTCTGGCTGACGCCAGCCCACAGTATCCGAAGTTGGCCACCCTACTGTCAACCAGAGTCCGGCATCCCAGCCCTTGACCCCGCCCCTACTCCGTCGCCTCAACTCGCGGTGCCCGGCACCGTGGAAAGACCGCGCTGAGCACAGCTACTGAAGACCGCAATGTGCTCGGGCTCTTGGCTACGAAGGAAGCCGAGGATCGCGGCGACGTCGGCGCCGGCGCGCACCAGGGCCTCGATGTCCGCGAGGTCCTGGCGAGACCACCGGTGCTTGGGCGGGACATTGCCCCTTGCAGGTTGAGCACGACGGAATTACAATGATGTCAGCGACATTAGATAACATTACCCGGCATCTGGAGGAACCATGACTCAAATCACAGCCCGACTTCCAGACGAGTTGGTTGAGTCGCTCGACGCTACCGCCAAAGAGCTGAGAAAGTCACGCGCCGATGTAGTGCGTGCGGCCGTTGAGCTGTACCTGGCAGAATACGAAGATCTGGCTGTGGCCGTCTCCCGCTTGCGGGATCCCAGCGATCCAGTGCTCGACTGGGACGAGGTGCGAGGTGACCTACTCGCTGAAGATCAAGGGTAACGCGCTCGAGGAGATCAAGCGACTCCCCCGAGACGACCGTCATCGTGTGGTAAATGCTATCGATGGACTGCGCGAGCAACCACACCAAGGAACGCTCCTCAAGGGCAGACACACGGGCCTTCGACGGATTCGAGTCGGGCGCTACCGCGTCATTTTCGAAGTTCAAGACGCTGCGTTGGTGGTTCTAGTACTGCGCGTTGGCCATCGGCGCGACGTGTACCGGTGATTCGATGTTCGATTCGTGGTGAATGGCGCGCCCTAGCCTACGAATATCGAACTGCGGTTGGTCCCGTCCCTACTCCATCGCCTCCACCGTCGCCCCCACCTCCCGCAACTGCCGCACGATCTCCCGGGCGTGGGGAATCGACACCCCCTTGGCAACCCGCACCGGCGCCGCGTCGACCAGCTGCTTGGCCTGGGACAGCCCGAGCCCGGTGAGATCCCGGACGATCTTGATCACCGAGATCTTCCGCGGTCCAATCTCGTGCAACACCACATCGGCGGTCGCCGCGACCGGCATATTCTCCCAGTCGAGCTCGGCGTCGGCACCGGCGTCCTTGAGGCGATCCACCGCGGCGCGACCCTCGCGGTAGCTCACGCCCTTCATGAGCTTGACCGGGGCGCGCTTCATGATGCGCTTGGCCTGTTTGCTCTTGCACTGCAACAGGCGCTTGACCACCTGCACCACGTCCGGCTTTTCATCGCCGATGGCGATCAACAGGACATCGACCTCACTCGGCTCCGACTCGGCGCTGTCGCCCCGGCCGCGGTGACGACCATGGTGGGGAGCGTGCTCCAGGCTCCGGTCCCGGTGCCGAACCGCGGGCTCCGGCTCCTCCAACGCCTCGGCGTGCCGCACCACCGCCTTGGGTGCAGCCAAGTGCCGGGTGCTCCGATCCAACCCCTTGGCCGCAGCCAAATCCTCGATGCGCCGATCCACCGCCTTGGGCGCGGTCACTTCCTCGGCGTTCATCTCCACCGCCTTGGGCGCGGCCAAATCCCGGGTGCTCCGGTCCAACGGCTTGGCCACCGCGAGGTCCTTTGGCATGGGCGCCGAAGCGATGCTCGACCCGGCGCGGCCCGCTTGCAAAGGCGGCGGAGTGTACCCCGGGGCCGGATAGACCGAGGTGCCAGCCGACGCGGAGGCGGTGCTCAACGGCGGGGGCCCGCTCTGCTGCCCGGCGGGCTGATCGCCCATCGACACGCCCGAATCCAGGAACGACCCGCCACCCTCCGGCACCGCACCGAGGGGCGGCACGCCGTCCGACAGCGATCCCATGCCACCGCTCATCGAGCCGAGCGGAGATACGATGTCCGACAGGGAGCCACCGCCACCGATGCTGCCGAGGGGCGACACCAGGTCGAGCAGACTACCGACCGAGCCCGAGAGATCGACACCCAACGGCGGAACGCTCAATCCGCCCCCGGTCCCACCCAACGGCGGAACGACCACCGCACTCCCGCTCAAACCCTTGTTCGACTCTCCCATCGAGACCCCCGAGACAGCCCAATCGCTGTCGGTTCTTCGGCTCCGAGCGCCTCACCGAGTCCAACCAAGAGACTCAGCCGCGCGCCATCGCCTCCGCCACCAGCCGCGCGAACTCGGCCGGCTCCTCGAGCTGACCGCCTTCGGCCAGCACCGCTTGACCATACAACAACTTGGCGAAGTCCTTAATCGTCTCGTCCTCGGCATTTTCGCCGTGCAGTTTTTCGAGCTTGATCATCACCGCGTGCTTGGGGTTGAGCTCGAGGATGCGCTTGATCTTGGGCAGCTCCTGCCCGCTCTGGCGCATCAGCCACTCCATTTGAGGTGTGATGCCGCCCTCCTCGGTGACCAAACAAACCGCCGATGAGGTGAGCCGAGAGGAGAGTCGAACCTCCTTGATGTCATCCTGGACCGCCACCCGCAGGACGTCGATCAAACCCTTGAGCTCCGACTCCTTCTCCTGGCGCACCTCGGCCGCCTGCTTGCGCTCCTCCTCATTGCCGAGCTCGACCTCGCCCTGACCCACGGACTGGAGCTTCTTGTCCGCAAAGCTCAGCCCCATCTGCATCCACACCTCGTCGATGTGGTCGGTGAGCAGGAGCACCTCGACGCCCCGCTCCGCGAACGCCTCGAGATGGGGGGAACGCCGGGCCGCCTCTAACGTTGGGGCGGTGAGGTAGTAGATCGCATCCTGGTCCTCGGGCATGCGCTCGACGTACTCGGCGAGGCTGGTCTGCTTTTCGTCGTCGTGGGTCGAATGGGCGAGCACCAGGTCGAGGATGGCCGTCTTGTTCGCCTTGGGGTCGATCAGGCCCTCCTTGAGCACCGGCCCGAACTCCGTCCAGAAGGCTTGGTACCTGGCGGGCTCGTTCTTCTCGAGATCGCCGAGGGTCGCGAGCACGCGCTTGACCAGGTGCTTGCGCACCGCCAGGATCTGGCGGTCCTGCTGGAGCAGCTCGCGGGAAACGTTGAGGGACAGATCCTCGGCGTCGACCACGCCCTTGATGAAGCGCAGGTACTCCGGAATCAAATCCCGGCATTCATCCATGATGAAGACCCGCTTGACGTAGAGCTGGATGCCGCGCCGGTTCATCTCGCGGTGGTAGAGGTCGATGGGCGCCTTGGAGGGAATGAACAACAGCGCCCGGGCCTCGAAGGTGCCTTCGATCGTGGTGGTCAAGCGCTCGAGCGGCTCGTTCCAGTCGTGGGTGAGGTGCTTGTAGAACTCCTGGTACTCGTGCTCCTCCACCTCCTCGGGGTCACGGGTCCAGATCGCCTGCATCGAGTTCAGCGTCTCGATCTCGTTGGTGATCGTGGGCGGCGCGTCCGGGATCGGCTTGCCGTCGGCGCCGAGCACTTGATCCTGATGCTCGACCTCCATCTTGATCGGATAAATGACGAAGTCGGAGTAGCGGCTGATCAAGCGGCGCAGGACCCACTTGTCGGTGTAATCCTCGACCCCGTCATCCTTGTCGACCGGCTTGAGGTGCAAAATGACCGTGGTCCCGGGGTGGGGCCGCTCGGCGTCGGCGATGGTGAAGCTGCCGTCGCCGGTGGACTCCCAGCGGGTAGCCCCGGTTTCGCCAGCCCGACGGGTGATCACCACCACCCGCTCGGCGACCAGAAAGCTCGCATAAAAACCGACCCCAAACTGGCCGATGAAATCCGGCGCCACCTCGCCGTCGCTCTTGGCGAGGGCGGCGTGGAGCTCGCGGGTCCCGGACCGGGCGATGGTTCCGATGTTCTCCTTGACCTCCTCGCGGGTCATGCCGATGCCGTTGTCCATGACGCTCAGGGTGCGCGCCTCCGGATCGACCTCCAGAAAGGCGTGCAGCTCCTCGTCCGGCAGCAGCTCGGCGTTGGTGACACCCTCGAAGCGGAGCTTATCCAAGGCATCGGAGGCGTTGGAGATGAGCTCCCGGAGGAAGATCTCGCGATTCGAGTAGAGCGAGTGGATCATGAGATCCAACAGCTGCTTGGTCTCGGTTTGGAATTCGTGGCGTTCTTCGGCAGCGGCTTCGGACATGGTGCACCTCCGTGGGGCTCGCCGGGCAATACGCTCAGCTAGGCCGGGGATCAATATGGGTGCGAAAGAGCGAGAGTCTAGGCCTCTTCGACCGGTCGGACCACCAAGCGGTTGCCAGCGGCCTCGATCACCCGCACCTCGACGCCGCGCTCGATGAGGGTGCCGTCGGCCACCACGTCGACCCGCTCCCCGTTGATCTCGACCATGCCGGCCGGCCGCAGGCGGGAGAGGGTGACGCCCACGGCGCCCTCGTAGGCGCGATAATCGAGGTTGATGGTGCCGACGGTCCCCCGGGCGGCAAAGCGTTGGCCGAGCCGACTCTGGGGGAACCAACGCATCCAGGCCAGCACCCCGGCGAGGCCGAGGATCGTGAAGGCCACCACGATGCCGTGGGCGGTGTCGGTCTCGAACACGAGATAGGCCGTTACCACCGCGCCGATCAGGCAGAGCACCCCGATGACGCCGAGCACCCCGCCGGGCACCACGGTCTCGAGGAGCAGGCAGAGGATGCCGGCCACCACCAATGTTACGAAGATCGCCACGACCGGACTATACCCCTCATCCCGACCCGATGGGCGCAAAAGGAGACGGCGCCGTGGCCTTTTTGTTACCAGCGCAGGCCGAAGGCGGCGTTCCCGGACGAGGGCATGACGTAGGCGCTGAGGCGGCCGTCGAGTACGGTGTCGATGACCACTAGGATGATGCCGGCGAGGGCGAACAGGACGCCGGACACGAACAGGCCGGCGGCGGATCGCTCCGACGACAGGATGGAGGCGTTGCGTTCAGTGATCTCAGTAATGGTCAGGCCGGTGGTGGAGGCGCCCTTGAGGCTGCTGGCGTGAATCGAGACACCG
>JAUUZB010000953.1 GCA_030590185.1 Deltaproteobacteria bacterium | reverse complement strand
GATCACTCAACGCCGTTCCGCCTGGTCCCTGCGCTCGCCGGAGGCGGTGGGAGAGCCCCGGTAGCGATGCCCCTCGGGCACCCGGGGCTCAAGGCGGATAGAACAGCACGACCCCGAAGTTTCCTCCGTACAGTTGGTCCGTGGCGGACTGGGCTTGATAGAACGCCCCCGCCTCCGGCTCGAACTCGTGGTGGATCTGCGTGTAGTCAAAAGCCGCCCGGACCTCGAGCCAATCGAGAATCTGAAACGCTCCGCCGGCACGGATCGAAAAGCCAGTGGTGCTGTTGCTCGGGAAGAACGTCCCCAGGCTACCGATCGAAAAGTTGTGGACGTAGGAGCCACCGCCAAAAATGCTCACCGGGCCGATCATCACCAGGGCTTCGATGCCGCCACGCAGGTAGACGTAGCTCACGCCGGGCGTGCTGATGACCAGCGTGCTGTCCTCTGGGACGCCGAACTCAAAGGTGGTGCCGCCAACGCCAATGACCGCCGCTAGGGTGACCGGGCCGAAGCTCAGGCGCGGCCGGAGGTAACCCTCCATCACCCAATAGGCGGTGCGGACCGTCAGGCTGGGATCGTCGCGCGGCTGGGAGGACAAGCCGAGGGCGGTGGCGAAACGCAAGCCAACCCCCAACCAGTCGATGGCGTCGATCCCGAAGAGCACGCCGGGGTACAGCTCGGCGTTGGCGCCGACCATCGAAATGGCGTTGGCCCGATAGCCGCGCACGTTGTCGTTGCGGGCCAAGAAGGAGAGCCGGCGACCGGTGATGAAGAATTGTGGCTCGATGGAGGCTCCGGATTTGCGCCGTTGAGGATCGATCGCTTGGCTGACCGCGGCGCTCTCCGGCGGCACGTCGCTGGGCTGCGCAGCGCCGGCAACCGCCACGATCTCCTCGGTCGGCGGGGGCGGCGTCAGCGTGGCGAAGATCGGAGCGAGCGCCTTCTTGACCGAACGAAGATTGATCGGGCCGGGCACTTTCTTGCGCCGACGCTTCTTGCCCTTGGTGACCATTTTCCGAATCGTGTAGGTCTTGTCGAGCTGGATCCCTGAGCTGTCCATGGACAGCACCATCACCCACAGGGACCTACCCTTGGATTTCACCAGACCGACGACGATCAGTTGCGCTGCGGTGATCTCGCCGACCGTGGTGAGCTCCGCGACCAGCGCCTTCTGGCGGCCGGGCTTGAGCGCCTTCTCGCCGAGCTTGTCGCGGCCGAGGGCGGCCGCAAAATCGGCCGGCGCGATGACGGTGACGCCCTCGGGGAGCCGCTTGATGAGCTTCGCCCTGATCTTGGCGCCGCCAGGACCATCGAAGTGAACCGCAACCTGGGCCCGCAGGACGCCGGGCCCGAGCCAAAGGGCCATCAAAACGAGGGCACCGAGCCACGCCCGGCACCCCGTCGTGCCCCCAACGAAACGCGACTCACCACCCACCTGCATCATCGTCGCCGCTCGCCCCGACCGACCGTTCATCGCCGACCCCCTTGAACCTCTCGCATAAACGCCCGTGCCACAAGCCCACGGGGTATCTCCGCCGGGGTATTCATGGCGTGGCCACCTCCGCCCGGGCCTCGACCACGGCGCGCAGGGCGGGCGGTAATGCGTCATCTCCAACGACGGTCAGCGACGCCGAGGTGTGGAAACCGGAACGGGACAGGATCCGTTGCCCCTCCTCGCCGAGGAGAAAGGTGAGGAACGCGATCGCGCCGTCCGGATTCGGCGCGCCGGTGACCATGGTGACAGCGTAGCGGATCGGTGCACCGGGCATGAGCACCGGGCGCTCGCCACTCTTCATGCGAACCGGGGTGCGGACCCGCGCGTAGCTTGCCGCCTGTACAGGGCTGCCGAGGTTGGTCTCGACGGGCAACTGGGTCAATTTGAGACGTTGCTCAAAGGCGGTTGAGCGGTAGACGAACACGTAGTCAACGGCACGGGTGACCAGCAGCTGCACGAGCTCGGCCTCGCTCGGTACCGTGTGTGCGGGGGTGCAGCGGGCGCGGAGGCGCTGCGCCAGCCCAGGTTGGCCATAGTGGCTCTCGGCGAGCTGCCAAGCGATCGAGCTACGGTAGCCGAGGGGGGCGAGATCCGGATCGACGCAGCCGAGCTTCACCTCGGGGCGCAGGAGGATCTCCGGCCAATTACCCGAGGTGATCTTTTCGGTCCCAGCGCTGTGGGCGTCGTGCCCGATCACCAGCTCGTTGGTGCAGAAGTCGATGTGCCAACGGGCGTGCTGCGGCATTAGGATCCGATCGATGACCTCCGGGTCGGCCACCGCCACCAGATCGGCGCGCATACCGAGCTCGGCGACCTTGCGGGCGGCGGTCTGGGAGCCGCTCACCTCGAGCCGCAGGCGAACCTGGGGGTGCTGGCGTTCGAAGGCATCGCTCGCCTTCTTGATGACCCGCGCCAGGCTAGCGGCATGAAAGACCACCACCTCCCGCCGGTCGCGGCAGCCACCCGAGGCGAGCAGGACCGCCAGGGCGAGCCAGCCGAGTCCAGGCCGGCGCACGCTCACAGCTTGACCGTCATCAGGAGCCGCGACACCAGATCGTGGTCGTCTTTGCAGTCCTCGCAATAGGTCAACTGGTACTCGACCTTGGCGTCGAGCTGCACGTTGTCGGAGTAGACCCAAATGGCCCCGAGGGAGGCCTTGAATACGCCACCCGGCGTGGTCGCCACCTGTTCATCGAAGTCGTGGAGGAGCTCGCCGCGGCCAACGAGGTAGAGCGAGCTTTCCGCTGCCTGCATGAGATAGCGCAGCTCCATGAGACCGCCGAGCTGATCGAGCCCATCGCTATAGAGCGCCGCGTTGGCACCGTCGGTCAGCAAGACGTGGCGGATGTCGGAGAAGCCGTAGAGGCCCTTGATGCGGGTGGCGAAGGCCCGCGTCCAGCGCATCAACCACTCGATGGAGCCCTCGTAGCTGAGCGTGCGCCCCCAATCCTGGGCTTCGGCCATGACACTGAGATCGTTGCGCTGCCGCAGATCAACGAAATCGAAGCGAAAGGTGATCGGTGATTTTTGGATCGGTCGAAAGATGGCGCGGTGGCGCAGCTCTAGGCGCACCTTCTCCGGCTCGAGCTCCTCCCCGTCTGTCTCGACCTCGT
>JAUUZB010000301.1 GCA_030590185.1 Deltaproteobacteria bacterium | reverse complement strand
TGGGCGTGGCTGGTCAGGTGCTCGAAGACCTGACCGGCGATCACAATCGGCGTTTCCTGTGACGCCGCGGTCGCCAGCGCCCGGTGTTGCAGCGCGCCGAGCTCGCGCAGTGGAACCAGCGAGCCGAGGTCGCCGCGGCAGAACCAAATCTCGTCGCAGGCGCCGCAGATCGTCGCCAGGTTCTCCATCGCCTCTGGCCGCTCAACTTTTGCGATCAGGGTAGGCTGGTAGTCGAGCCCGGCGCAAAACAGGCGCAGGGACGTGAGCTCCTCCTCGCCGACGACATAGGACAGCGCCAGGTCGTCAATGCCGATCTCGGCGGCGACGGCTATTTGCGTCTGTTGGATCTCGGGAAGCTCCGCGCCGACGAGGGACTTGCCACGCAGGTGAATGCCACAGCGGGGACGCAGGCTGCCGGGGCGGATGACCCGAGCGCGCAGGCGGGTGTCGGCGCGATGGGTGACCTCGAGCACCACGGCGCCGTCCTGCAACTCTAGGAGGTCGCCCTCGCGGGTTCCGGCGAACAGGTCGCCGTGGGGGACCGGGATCTCGCCGGTTGCGGCCCGCTCGCCGAGGGTGAGCGTGACCTCCCCGTCCTTGGCCAGGGCGAGCTCCGCCGGCAGCTCACCGATGCGGCGTTTGTCCCCTTGCAGATCCAGGTAGAGACGCGCGGCCGACGTCCCCGAAGCTCCCTTCACCAGGCGCGCCAGCTGCTCGACGTCCCCGTCGTGCAAGTGGGAGCCGTTGAGTCGAAAGTGAAGCTGTCCGAGGCGGGCGCACTCGTGAACGAAATGCTCCTCGGCGCTCCTCGGACCGAGGGTGCTGATGATGCGAAACGGGGTGGTCACCCAGCCAACGTTAGGACAAGTGCGCAGGGAAACCCAGCCGAGAGGCCAAGCCTCCGCTCAACCCCTTTGCCATCTGGCCTCCGCCCGGCGGTCCCGGTATTGTCCCGTCCATGATCACCCTGGCCGACTACACCGAGCGTCCCCCCAACATTCAGATCCCGATTCTGCTCGGCGCCGAGCACGAGGGGATCTTCCCCGTCGAGGGAGAGGCGGGGCTGGCCACCGTGCGGGCCTCCACCCAGGAGGTCAAGGCGATCACCGAGGCCCTCGAGCGGCATCAGGAACCGATCCTCGGTCTGGTGGATGACGCCGCCGCCAAGTCGCACGTCCACGTCCTGGACATGCCGGAGGGTGTCAAACGCTGGTCGGTGGGGCGCACCGACGACAACGACATCATCATCGTCCACGATACCATCTCCTCCGTCCACGCCGTGATCGGTCGCAGCAAGGGCCGCTGGTTCGTTCAGGACCTCGGCTCCTCCAACGGGACCTTTGTCAATCGAGCCAGGCTCAAACCGGAGGTCAAGACCGCGATCGGCGTGGGCACCTGCCTGCGCTTTGGCAACCGCATTTTTTACTACATGCAGGGTGCCCGACTCGGGATCTTCTGCCGAGCCTGGAAGGGTGAGGGCGGCAAGTCGTTGGTCTATTAGCGTTCGCTGGCCAGTCCATAGATCAAAGCCAAAAGAAGGGCGTCGCGATCGTCTGTTCGTTGATCATGAAGCTCTCTACACCTCCATGAATCACTATGTGGGGCCCGACGCGCAGGTGGGGGTGTGTCGCGGCGAAACTCTGAAGTCCGCGTGTATCCCGCCGGTGGGGGCGAGAGGTCAGTTTGATCTCGATCGGAATGAAGACGCCGTCCCGCTCCAACAGGAGATCGACCTCCGCTCCGCCGGCGGTGCGCCAATGCCACAGACGCGGTTTGCTCGGGACTTCGGCGAGCTGTTTGTGGATCTCGTTGACGACATAGGACTCGAAGATCGCACCGAGGGCGGGGTGGGCGGATAGGGCTTCGGGTGATGACAATGCCAAGAGGTGACCGGCCAGACCCGAGTCAACGAGGTGGGCCTTCGGCCGGCCCGAAACCCGCTTGATGGCATTGCCGGAGAACGCCTCGATAACCAGCACCTGATAGGACTCGGCCAATAATGACAACCAGATCCGAGCGGTTCTCGGCGTGATGCCAATTTCGCGTCCGAGATGGGCCGTGTTCACTTCCTGCGCCGTCAACGCCGCCATCAAGCGAAAGAACCGTGAAAAGTCGTGCGGACTCTCGACGTTCCGTAGCGCGCGCACGTCTCGCTCGATGTACGTCCGAAGGTAGGAGTCAAACCAGGCCGACACATCCTCGGTGGCAAACCGCAACAACCCAGGGTAGCCGCCACGATACATCTTCGTGAAGAGATCCGGCGCGGCCGTGGCACCCGGGCGGCGCGCCAGCCAGGGTTTGAGCTCGTCCGCATCGACCACGGGGCGGGGCTGCCCAAAAAGAAAAGTGAGCAAACCATCGGTTGGCGTGTCGGCGAGCTCCCACTGGGACATGGGCAGCAGGTCTAGGAGAACGGCGCGGCCCGGCAGCGTCTCGCGGATGGCGCCGAGGACACCGAATTGGTGTGAGCCGGTCACGAAGTACTGACCGCAGGCCTCGGGACGCTCGTCGACCAGCCGCTTGAGAACGGACAATAACTCAGGGGCGTACTGGATCTCGTCGAGAATCAACGGCGGCTGGTGTTGGCGCAGGAAGAGCTCGGGATCCCGGCGGGCATTGCCAACGTCTGTCACTGGATCGAAGACGAAAGAACGTACGGCGGAGCCGCAGTTGTGGCCCAGAAGCGTCGACTTTCCGGCCTGGCGCGCGCCACCGATGACCACCACAGGAAAACGCTGTGCCAATCTCCTCAGAGCGGAGTCGAGGTGTCGACGATGGTACAACACAATATGGAAAAATAGTACTGCCAGTACCGTTTTGCAAGGTTTCCTGTTGACCGGAGCGGCGTTTCGATTGCCCGCCCGCCTCCGTCAATCAGCCCACGGATTCCGCAGATCCGTTGGCGGATCGCTCGCCGCGGCGGGCTCACGGGGGGCGGCAAGCTCAGCCTTGGTCGGTGTGGGCTTTGGAGGCTCGGGCTCGGCGTCGCGCCGGTGAGGCGTGGGCGCGGGCGCGGTCACCTCGAAGGCGACCGTCACCTCCTGGTCGCGGTCCAAGGAGACCGAGCGGGTGAGCGTCGTGCCGTTGCGCCGGAACTCGAAGATGCGGGCCGCGCTGGAGGAGGTGAACTCCATGGCGAAGGGCGTCGCGCCCAAACGTTTGCCGTATTGGAAAACCTCGGCCTCAGGTTCCGAGCGGAAGCGGACCTCGATGACGGTGGCCGCCGTGGGTGCGGCGTTGACGTCGGCCGATTCCACCTCGACCTCCGCGGAGGTTGCCGGCCCGGTCTGGGTTACGTACCAGACCACGCCCCCGCCGGCGGCGATCAACACGATTGCGCCGAGGACCACGGCCAAACCGGTACGGGAGGTTGTCGGTTCCGCCACCGCCGCCGGAGCAGGCGGCGACTCGCCATCCGACCTCGCGGAGATGACCGCAGTTTGGGCGGTGACCGCCGCGGTTCCACCACCGCCGCGTTGCCGGATCATCCCGGTGCTGCCGTCGCTGCTGAACTCGTCCTCCTCGTCACCGAGGCGCAGCAGCAGGCTGGCGTCGCCGGTGTCGTTGGCCGCCTCGGGCGACAGGGAGCCGATGATGCGATTCAGCTCTGCCTCGATCACCGCCATGCTCTCCGGTCGATCGGCTGGCTCGCGGGCTAGGCATTTTAGTATTAGCGCGCTGAGGTCGTTCGGGATCAGCTCCGCCACATCGTGGCGGAAGTCGGTGGGCGGGAGAGGATCCTGGGTGGCCTGGAGGATCACCAAGTCACCGAAGCTGCTCGCGTCAAAGGGGGAACAGCCCGCGATCAGTTGGTAGAGGATCACCCCTAGGGCGTAGATGTCGAGCCGGTGGTCGACCACGTCGCCGCGGATCTGTTCCGGCGACATGTAGAAGGGTGTGCCGACCACGATCCCGGAGGCGGTCTGCTGCATCAAGATGCCCTGGGAGGTGAACTTCGCCACGCCGAAGTCGAGCAACTTGACGAAGTCCTCTTGCGTCCCGCGCTTGGTCAGGAAGACGTTGGCCGGCTTGAGATCGCGATGCACGACCCCCGAGTCGTGGACCGCGTGCAACGCCGAGGCAATTTGGGAGGCGATCCGCAGGCTGCGCCCGAGGGGCAGCACGCCGTCCTCGGTCATGACCTCCTGCAGCTCGCGGCCGTTGAGGATCTCCATCACGTAGAAGTTGCCGCCCGCGGCGTCCTCGACGAAGTCGGTGATGTCGATGATGTTGTCGTGGGCGATCTGGTTGACCGCCCGGGCCTCCCCGAAGAAGCGGTGGAGGGTCTCGCCGCAACATTCGGCGTGCAGCATCTTGAGGGCGACCTTGCGGCCGAGCCTGACGTGCTCCGCCTCGTAGACCGTGCCCATCCCGCCGGTGCCGAGAATGCGCAGCAGTTTGTAGTTGCCGTGCACGGTGCCGACGCGCTCCTCGGGGGTCACGGATTCCCCGGTGCCGCCGCCCGCGACCTCGACGCTGGTTCCACACTCAACGCAGAAGGTGTGGTCGTCCTCGAGCGATGTTCCGCAGCCTGGACAGCTTCTCATGGCAACCTGCGATTTCCTCCGTGGCCCACCGCCGAGTCGCCCCGGGCGATCACCACGCTGTTGTGCCGCGAGTCAACCCGCTCCCCCGGTGAGAAGCAAGCCGCGCTCACGGGTGCACCACGATCCCGCCGACGTAGCGGCTCTCCCACTTGGCGAGCATTGCTTCCTTAATCTCGGCGAGCGGATAGGCGCGCGCCACGTGCGGCGCGAGCTCCCCCGCTTCCACCCACGCCAGGAGTTGGCCGAGGCGTTGTTCCCGAATGGCCGGGTCGTTGTGGGTCGCGATCACGGTCGGGCAGCCGAGCACGTCGAGGCCCTTCATCATGATCAGGTTGGTTGGCAGCTGGTTGGCGTTCGGGGCGCCGCGCTCACCCCGGCCCTTGGCCACGAATGGTGTCGCGGCCCAACCGACGATCGAAAAACGCGCCCCAAAACGCACGCAGCGTAGCGCTTCGAGCGACACCTCGCCGCCGACCGCGTCGTAGACCAGATCGACGCCCGTGCCACCGGTCAGCTCCTTGACCTCCCGGCGAAAGCGCCGCAGGCCCGGCTCGCCATCCTCACGGGCGGTGCAGATCACATGGTCGGCGCCTTGGCTGCGGACCTGCTCGAGCTTTTCCGCCGAGCGCCCAACGGCGATCACGGTGGCCCCGGCCCGCTTGGCCACGTGCACGGCGGCCAACCCGGTCGAGCCGGTGGCGCCGAGGATCAACACGGTCTCCCCGGCCCGTAGCCGACCGCGGGCGATCAGGCAGTGGTAGGCGGTCTCGTAGTTGCCGAGGAAGTTGCAGGCCTGGTCAAAGCTGAAGCCGGTGGGCAACGGTCGCGCCGCCTCGGCCGGAGCTACCGTGTAGGTCGCGAAGCCGCCATGTTTTTGGTACCCGCCCTTGGAGCGCGGGCCGGTCAAGAAGCCATCGGCCATCACCCGCGCACCCACTGGAGCTCGGTCCCCATCGACCTCGGATCCGCTCCACACCACCACGCCGCTGTATTCGAGGCCTGGGGTGTAGGGCGGCGCCGGGACGTGTTGGTACTGGCCCGAGGTCATGATCAGGTCGACCCAGCCAACCGCGGCGCTCTCGACTCTAATGATGACGTCGGTCGGTTTGAGCTCGGCTGGATCCGGAGGAGGCTGGTCCTCGATCAGGAGGTGATTCTCGATGGCGTCGAGGGGTGTCTCACCGAGGGCGGAGATCCGCACCCGGCGACCGGTCTCGGCGGTACGGGGGTCGTAGGTCATGCCGGGTTTGTGGCCGAGCCGCGGGGGAGAGTCAAACGGGCCCCTTCGACACGCGGCCGGCTAGCGCCGACCGCGGCTCAGGACGAACGGATATGAAACGCGCTCACCTATCTCCGTTCGTCCTGAGCGACTCCAATATCCCGTTCGTCCTGAGCGACTCCAATATCCCGTTCGTCCTGAGCGACTCCAATATCCCGTTCGTCCTGAGCGACTCCAATACCCCGTTCGTCC
>JAUUZB010000723.1 GCA_030590185.1 Deltaproteobacteria bacterium | reverse complement strand
CGACAGCCGGCCGCGTGTCGAAGGGCCCTTAGTTTCAGCTCACCCCGCCTCAGCCAGGACTCCCCAGGAAGCGCATCGGATCCATCTCATCCGCCAGGACCGCCATGAGCTGCTGCCAACGCTCTCGCAACGCTTGGAGCTCACCAAAGGCGTCGGGGAAAGTAGCGCTGCTCACCTCCCGGGCCAGGCGCTCGGTCTGTTCGGCGGCGCTCGGCTCGTTTCGTCGCCGATACTCCTCCGCCAATCCGCGACAGGTTTGGGCTAGCCTCTCCCCGAGGTCGGCCCCGAGGACCGGACCCGGGTAGGGATCGAACACCGACGCCGCGACACCCGCGCCGCTGAGCTTGTCCCGTTCGTAGGCGAACCGGAAAGCGTCCTGGCGCAGCTGCTGCCAAGCCGGAGCGGAGTGGGGCGGCGGCAGGTGGGTGATCGCCAGCTCGTTGTCGAGGATGAACTCGTGACCGAACAGGTGCGCGTTGATCAGGTAGTCGATGTCCTCGCCCCGCGGCACCCGTGGGTCGAACGGTACGCTGGTGAACAACGGTCGGGCGATGGTGGCGTTGCCGCCGAACACGAAGGGGGTCCGCTGGTAGCGGGGTGGGCGGCCGATGATCTCCCGGAAGCCGCGGTTCATCGCCTCACGCTTGCCCCAGGGTGCCTCCCATGCCGGGGTGGCGCCGCCGAGCAGGTAGTCGCCGCCGGCGTTGACGTAATAGCCGGCCAGGCCGTGGATGCCCCGGGCCAGGCCAGCGCGCACCCTAGTGATGAGTTGCGGATCGTTGATGACCTCGTCATCGTCGATCATGAGGACCGCGTCGGCGGCGAGGAGCTGTCCAGCAATCAGACAGGCGTTGCGCACCGGACCGTAGCCGTTGAGGGACACCAACGACGCGAGCGCACCGCGACCGGCGATCGCGAGGTGATCGTGGAGGCGGGCGACACTGTGGGGCGTGAACAGGTGGGTTGGGACCGGCGCCCCGGCGCAGAGGCGCGCCGCCCGTTCCGTTACACTGGGTGTAATCGACGGGTGGGTCGGCACGACCACCACGACGAGCTCGAAGTCGAGATCAACGAGGCGCTCGAGGCTCGCTAGGGTGCGTCCGAGGGTCCCGGCTTGCCCCAGAGGGGTCGGGTGGTCATAGACCTCGTCGCCAACCCGCCAGCCCTCGGCCCGACCCCAATAGGTCGGTATGGCCATGACCAGCTTCACCGTCGATCCGCAGCCCGCCAGCCCTCGGCCCGACCCCAGTAGGTCGGTATGGCCATGACCAGTTTCACCGTCGATCCACGCGGCCCCGCCAGCGAAGGAGCAACAACGCCACGGCCGCAGCCAACCCCGCCCACCAGCGATCGTGGTTGGGGGCGCCCGCGCAGCCGCCCGGGGGTTCCTCTGAAACCTCACCGTCCGCGGCTCCAACGTCGAGCTCGAAGAGCTTTGGCCAGCGCTTGCCGGTGACCAGGAGGTGACCGCTGTCCGGCCGGACGGCGATCCCGTTGAGGGCGTCGGCATTGACGGCTTCGTCAGCGCTCAGCAATCCGCTGGCGTCGAACGTCGCGGTCACCTCCCCACTGGTGGGATCGATGCGCAGGATGGTGTCGGTGAACCAGACGTTGGCGAAGACATCTGAGCCCGCGCACTCCAACTCGTTGAGCCGGTCCGCTGGGGCGCCGCCGTTGGTTACCTCCACCGAGCCGATCACCTCGAAGGTCACCGGATCCCGGAAGCTCAAGCGCGCCGAGCCGTCGCTCATCACCAGACGCGTGCCGTCGTAACACAATCCCCAGCCCTCCCCGTCGTAGGCCAGGGTATCGAGCAGCTCGAAGGTCTGCAGATCGTAAACGAGGGCGACGTGCTCGCGCCAGGTCAACTGGATCAAATTCCAACCCGCGCCGCCGTCGCGATCGGGGACGCGGGCCAACCCCTCGGCAAAGAAGGCGTCATTGAGCGCGACTTGCAGCAGGATGTCGCCGCTGTTCGGGTCGACCTGCCGCAGGGAGGAGGAACCATAGAGCCCGGTGCTCTCGTAGAGATACTCCCCGTGCCAGAGCAGCCCCTGGGTGAAGGCCCCCGTATCGTGCGGAAGCTCGGCGACCACCGTCGGTGTGATCAGCTCGGGTGGCTGGGCTAACGACAGCCCAGACGATCCGAGGGTGGCGAGGCACCCTAGAGCTGTGAGGAGCGGCGATCTCACCTCTCTCTTATAGCCCACCCTTGCGCTCTGCTCACCCGGCAACGTCGGCGTGGCTCAGCCACCGTCGCGTTTTTCCCCCAAGCCCAGCTGCACCATGTTCTTTTCACCGGGCAGCGTCGGGTTGGCTCAGCCCCCGTCTCGTTTTTTTTCTACGCCAAGCTGCGCCATCTTCTTTTGCAGGCTTTGGCGATGCATGCCGAGTTGACGGGCGGCGGCGCTGACATTGCCGTCGTTGGCGCTCAGTGCCCGCTCGATAGCCCGTGTTTCAAACCAGGACACGAGGCGATCCTTGCCATCGCGCAGGGACAGCCCGAGCAGCCCCTCGAGATCGAGACCCGGCGCCTCCGGCACACCCGACGAATCCGTGGCGCCCGATGAAACCCTTCCCGGCCGCCGGCTGAGCGCCAGATCCTGCGGCCCGAGGCGCTCGCCGGCGCAGGTGCTGGCCGCCGCCTCGAGCACGTTCCTCAACTCGCGCACGTTGCCGGGCCAAGGATGGCCGAGCAACGCGTCGACCGCCTCGTTGGTCAGCTCCGGTCTCGTCACCTGGTGCTGATTGGCGAAGCGGTCGAGGAAGTGGTTGGCGAGCAGGATGATGTCCTCGTGTCGGGCTCGCAGCGGCTCGACCCACAACTCGATGCCCCGGATGCGGTAGTAGAGGTCGGAGCGGAAGCGTTCGTCCTCCAGCCCCGCTTCGAGGTCGGTGTGGGTGGCGGTCACGACTCTAATGTCCACCGCCACGCTCTGCTGGCCCCCAACCGGCAGCACGGCGCGCTCCTCGAGCGCGCGCAGTATCTTGCTCTGCAGCGGCAACGGCATGTCGCCGATTTCGTCGAGGAACAGGGTGCCGCCGTTCGCCTGCTCAAAGAAACCGCGGTGGCTCGTCTTGGCGCCGGTGAAGGCGCCGGCCACGTGCCCGAACAGCTCGCTCTCGGCGAGGCTCTCGTTGATGGCGGCGGTGTTCACCGCCACGAAGGGTCCAGCCGAGCGAGGACTCAGGGCGTGGATCTGCCGGGCGATCAACTCCTTGCCGGTGCCGGTCTCGCCGCGGATCAAAACGTCGACCGGTGCGCTCGCGGCGCGTTCGAGCCGGGCAAAGAGCTCGCGCATCGGCCGGCTGGTCCCGACCAACGCGCCGCAGGCGGTCTCATCGTCGAGCTTGGCCTGGAGAGCCGTGACCCGACCCTCGAGCTCGACCCGGCGGGCGCAGCGGCGTGCGATGGCGCGCAACACCTCGACCTCGAACGGCTTGGTGACGTAGTCGGTGGCGCCGAGCTTCATGCAGGTGATCGCCGTCTCCAAGCTATCGTCGGCGGTCACCACGACGATCTCGCAACCCGGAGGCGGGCCGTCGAGCTGGCGCAAGAGCTCGACCCCATCGGTGCTCGGCATGTTCAGGTCCAGCAACACCAGGTGGGGTAGGTTGGCGCGAATGGCGGCGAGGGCCTCATCGCCGGATGCCGCCTCTTCGATCTCGACGGCCGACATGCCCTCAACGCTGGCGATGGCCTTGGCCATGCCGTAACGGGCGGCCTTCTCGTCGTCGGCGATGAGGATGCGAAGGGTCATCTCT
>JAUUZB010000967.1 GCA_030590185.1 Deltaproteobacteria bacterium | reverse complement strand
GTGGAGGTCGGCAACAACGACACCCCTGCCACGGCGCACGACCTGGGCGCCGGGAGCGCCATGGTTGGGGGCCAGCACGTCGTCGCCGGTGAGATCGCAACCAACGAGCGCATCTTCGATTGGTACGCGTTCACCCTGGCTGGGCCGGCAAATGTCGCCATCCAAACCCGACAAAGTGGTCTCGAGACCTTCGACACCGAGATCTGGCTGTACGGCGCAAGCTCGGCGCCGCCACCCGCTCAGGTCTTGATCGATTCTGACGATGACGGTGCGGGCGGGTTGTATTCGACAATCCAAGCGACCCTGCCCGCCGGCGACTACTGGATCCAGGTGGGCTACACCTCCACCGGGGACCCGCGAGCCGGGTCCTACGAGCTGGTGGTCGACATCTATGAGCTCCTCTGCCTGCCCAGGATGAGCGAGTGCGCCGGGGATACCCTTCAGATCTGCAACCCGGCCGGCGACGGCTTCGACGTTGACCTCCCATGTGTGGCCGCCTGCGCTTCGGCGACGGGATACTGCGTCGGCGCCCCAGAGATCGAGCCGAACGACGTGGAGGAGGACGCGCATCCCCTCGGCGAGCTGGGATTGGGCCGGACGGCTATCTTTGCGGGTTTTGGCGTCGGCGGCGATGCCGACTGGTACGCGTTCACGATCAGTGGTGGCGGTGCCCCCGTGACCATCGGCACCCGCCGCAGCGGCGATGCGTACGTTGACACGGTGCTCTGGCTTTTTGAAATCACGGCAACGGGACCAATCCAGACCACGCAGGTCGCCTTCGACGACGATGGTGGCCCGAATGCGTATTCGTTGATCGGTCCGCTTGCCGTTGCCGACGGCGACTACCTCATCCGGGTTGAGGCATTCTCTGCCGCAACCACGGGAGACTACGAGCTGTTTGTCGACCGCTAGATCAGGCTGGCTCGCCGTTGGGGCGCCCTGCGTCATGGGCCGGGACGGCGATAGACCACGCCGAAACCGAGCAGAGCTCGAATCAGCTCAACTCAACTCAGCTCACCACCCGCACCCGGCTGCGCCCCGCACCCCGGGCCTCAACACTGACCCGCACCCCCACCCGCTCAGCGATGGCGGGGACGTGGGAGATCACCCCTACCTGACGCCCGGTGGCGTGCAGCGCGTCGAGGGAGGCGATGACCACGTCGAGGTTGGTCGCGTCGAGGGTCCCGAAGCCCTCATCGACGAACAGCGACTCTACCTTGGTGCGATTTGACGAGAGGCCGGCCAAGCCCAGCGCCAACGCCAACGACACGATGAAGCTCTCGCCCCCGGAGAGACTCTTGGTGCTGCGGATCTCGTCACCCATGTCGTGGTCGACGATCTGCAAGGCCAGGTCCGTCTTGGGTGCCCGCATCAAACTGTAGCGTGTGGTGAGCTGCCTCATCTGATGGTTGGTCTGGGCGAGGAGCATCTCCAAGGTCAGACTCTGGGCGAAGACGCGAAAACGATTCCCGCTTTGCGACCCGATCAAATCCCCGAGGGCTCGCCAAACTTCGGCCTGCTCGGCCCGCTCGGTGATCTGCTCGACCAACGCAGCGGCAGCCTGCCGCCGCTTCCCATCCTGTTCGAGGCGCGCTTGCTCGCGGGCCAACTCCTGGTGACCTCGCTCCACGGTCTGCTCAGCCTTCAGGAACGTCTCGTTGGCCTCGGCCTCGGAGATCGCCGGACGCCCGGAGGCCCGGTGCTCCTCGACCTGCTTGGTGCGCTCCCGGTAAACGGTCTGGGCCGCCTCGGCCGCCTTTTGGATCTCCGCCAGCTCTGCCCGCTGCTCGCGCACCCAGTCCGCGTCGTGCCGCAACCATTGGCGCAGGGTCGCCTCGTCACAACCTGCCTCTGCGATCGCTGCATCGAGCAACCCGCGAGCCGAGACCAAAGCCTGCTCGGCGGTCCCTTCCGTCTTTAACGCTTCCTCGTGTTTGGCGCTGCTCCTGGCCGTCTCGGCGCTGGCATTCGCCAACCCCCGGCGTTCACCTTCGGCCGCGCTGGCCGCCGCCCGGATCCTCTCGGCGACCTCCGCCTCCACCCCGTCGGCGCCCCTACCGTCCAAGAGCTTGCCGCGCTCTCCCTGCAGGGACTCCACCTGGCCCGTTGCCGCCTCACGCTCGACCTCCCGCACCGCGGCGACCTTCTCGCGCTCATCCGCCGTGGACTTGGCCCCCTCAACCTCGGGTTGTTTTGTCGCGAGCTGTGCCTCCGAGTCCTCTCGGCGCTTGGCCCGTTCCTGCCACAGCGTAACCTCAGAGGCGCAGTCCGCTGCAAAGCCTGACGGGTCCCGCGCGAGGCGCTGCTCCCACTGCGTCACCTCCGCCAGGGGCTTGGCCAGATTGGCCTCGGCCCCATCGCGGGCCTGGCGTTGCGTAGCGGCGTCCTTCTCGTCCGCCACCAACACGGCCTTGGCGGCTCGGTCGGCCGAACGGGCATCGTCGAGGGTGATCTGGATGCTGTCGATTTTTTCTTGGTGACTGGTCAGCTCGCCCTGGGCACGATCGGCCGCGTCCTGGGCACCCTGGGCCTCGGCGAACCGTCGCTCACTCTCGGCCTGTTCCTTGGCGACCAACCCATTGAGGGCAACGAGCGCATCACCGGCACCCTCGTCGAGCGGACTCGACGGGAGGGCCCCGCCCGCGTCTCCCAACTCCGCCCGCGCCCGACCGTACGTCGCGACCTCCTCCCGCAACCCCCGTTCGTGCTCCTCGGCCCGCTGGTCGGCTCGGGTTGCGCTGGTCCCGCGGGACTCTATCTGGGTTTCAGCCTTGGCGATCTGCGCGGCGCACCGTTTGAGCTCCGCCTCGACCTCCTCGATGCGCCCGCGTTGTTCGTCGAGCACACGCTCCCCGGCCCAAGGTCTGTGCGCGTCGGGGTGCTCGCAGGAACCACAAACCGGACAGGCAACGCCGGGCTCGAGTCCCTGGCGCAAGGACTCGCCGGCCTGGGCCTCCACGATGGACTGCTCGGCATGTTTGGCTTCCGCGAGCCGCGGCTCGAGTTGGCCGCGCTCCACCCGGCTCGCCGCGATCGCCTCGACGAGATCCTCCGACTCAGCCCGGGCCGCGACGGCCTCCTG
>JAUUZB010000608.1 GCA_030590185.1 Deltaproteobacteria bacterium | reverse complement strand
GTGAACCCCTCGGCTGGCTGGCTCGGATCGATGATCAAGAACCACTTGATGATCTTCTCGTCGAGGAAGCGCGCCATGTAGGCGGGGGCCTCAATGAAATCGAGGACGCTCTTGGAGGGCGGGGTGTCGACGACGATGAGGTCGAAATCGAAACGGCAACGCAGGTCGTAGAGTTTCTCCACGGCGGTGTACTCGAGGGCACCGGCCAGGGCCTGGGAGATGTGGCGATAGATGGAGTTGTTGAGCAGCCGCTCCGCCGCGGCCGGATTCGGTGATAGCCGGCGGACCAGGTCGTCCATGGTACGGCCGGCGTCGAGCATCATGGCCGAGAGCTCCCCCGCGATCTCCAGGCCGGCCTTGCTCAGCAGCCCCTCGTCGATCCGCTTGGGCGCCGCGGTCCGGTCGGCTAGATCTCTCCCCTCTTCATCGAGCCCCACCCCGAGCGCGTCGGCGAGACGGCGGGCGGGATCAATGGTCAGCACCAGCACCCGCTTGCCCGCCGCAGCGGCGGCCAGGGCAATGGCCGCGGCCGAGGTGGTCTTGCCGACGCCACCCGGTCCGGCGCACAGAACGATCTGGCGCTCACCAATAGCGTCGAGCACCGACGGCGCCGCGGGCGCGACGATAGATTTACCTG
Organism: Deltaproteobacteria bacterium; assembly: GCA_030590185.1. The sequence goes on along the minus strand of JAUUZB010000608.1, from coordinate 3,547 downwards.
CCTCCATCACCCCGGCGACCTTGCCGGCAGCAACGCGCCGGCCACCGCTGCGATGCGCGCCGCACCACGCAGGGCTGTGTGGTGGACCTTTCCGATCGTGATCACCTTGTGGTCGAGCCGCTGCTCGAGCTCGCCGAGGCGCAGGCGTTGAAGCTGACGGCGCAGCTCCGCCCGATGGGCCACCTCGACGGCCCGCCGCGCCTCAACGGGGAGGTCCCCCGCGGTTAGAGCGTAGAAGGTGCGCCGCTCCGCGTCCGTTGAGAAGGCCTCGCGCAGCAGGCCATTGACCACCACGTGCTCGGCGCAGATCCCTAGCCTCTCGCGCAGCGCGGTGAACAGCTCCACCGACTCGTTGACCGGCAGCTCCTCGGCCAGGGTAACCACACAGACCGCGGTTTTGCTTTGGTCGCGCAACAGGTCGTCGATTTCCTGGGCCCGCTTGGCCAGGGCACCGACCCGGATCATGCTGATCGCCCCCCGGGGCACGCCGAGCATGGCGAGGGCATGGCCCGTGGCCGGCAGATCGACCACGACCATATCGAAACGCCGCGTTCCGCCCCGCTCCGTCGCCGTCTCGTAGCGGTGAACTGCGGTCAGCAAGGCCATCTCGCTGACCGACGGTGCCGCGTCCCACAGCCGGGCGAGCACCCGGTTGCGCACCGCGATCCGCACCAGGGCCCGGGACTTGAGTTGCTCGGTCAGGTACTCCTCGAGGGAACGCTGCGGGTCGAGACAGGCGGTCCACAGGGTTGGGTGGCGCTCGGGGATCGGCCTCGTCGGGACGTGACCGGCGGCCGGGACGCCGAGAAACTCCGTGCTCGCTGGCCGCGCCGCCATCTCGCAGAGCAGCACCCGCTTGCCCCGCCCCGCCGCGGCCTGGGCAAAACCGAGGGCGCAGGTCGAACGGCCGACGCCGCCCTTGCCAGCGAAGAGCACCAAGCGCTTGTCCAGCAGACCCTCGAGCATCGGGGCAGCATCCTAGCCCGCGCCACGGTTGATGGCTACGAGAACAGGCCGCGCTTCTTTTTCTTCTTGGTCTCCTTGAGGCCAGCGAACTCCTCGAGGAGGCGGCGCTGCTTGGAGGTCAGGGAGCGTGGGATCTCCACCCGGCAGATGACGTGCAGGTCACCGCGACCGCTGCCGCGCAGCCGGGGCACCCCCCGGCGCCGCAGGGTGATGACGTCGTTTGGCTGGGTACCCTTGGGGACCTTGACCGTCTCCTTGTCCTCGGCGCCGTCGATCTCGACCTCTGTGCCGAGCGCCGCGTCAGCCATGTTCAGGGTCACCTCGGCGATCAGGTCGGCCCCCTCGCGCCGCAGGGTAGCGTGCGGTTTGACCCGCGCGAAGACGTACATGTCCCCGGTCGGGCCGCCCTTGACCCCCGGCTCCCCCTCGCCGGCGTAGCGCAGGCTCATGCCGTCGTCGAAGCCGGCCGGGACCTTGATGTGGAGCTGCCGCTCCTCGAGCTCTCGGGCCTCACCGTCACAGTCGCGGCATTTCTCGCCGATCCGACTGCCCTGGCCACGGCAGTCCGGACAGGTGGTGCTGATCAGGAACATGCCCTGACCGTGGACGACCTGGCCTCGGCCTTGGCAGGTGGCGCAGCGCTCGGGGCGTGAGCCCGGCTCGGCGCCGCTGCCGTCGCAGCGCTTGCAAGGCGCGTACTGCTCAACATCGAGGTCCTTGGTGCAGCCAAAGACCGCCTCCTCGAAGTCGAGGGTGAGCTCGAGCCGGATGTCGCGGCCGCGTCGGGCGCCGCCGGGGCGCCGGGGCCGGCCGCCACCAAAACCGAAAAAGTCACCGAACAGGTCGCCGAAGTTCGAGAAGATCTCGTCGATACCGACCCCGCCATAGCCGGAAAAACCCGTGTTCTTGAGGCCGGCGAACCCAGCGGTGTCGTAGATTCGTCGTTTGTCCCCATCGGACAGAACCTCGTAGGCCTCCGATGCTTCCTTGAACTTGGCCTCGGCATCCGCAGCCTGGTTGCGGTCCGGATGAAACTCCAGGGCGAGCTTGTGGTAGGCGCGCTTGATCGCCTTGGCGTCGGCGTCCTTGGCCACGCCGAGCACCTCATAATAATCCCGCTGCTGTTCCATGAATCTCGACCAAGATGGTGGCGGGCCGTGGGCTGTCAAGCCGGCCCGCCATTGAGCTATCGAATCGGCGCCGCTTTTACTGTACTTGGGGGCAAGAGGGAAGCATGTGAGCCCATCGACCGAGAGCCGGCAACACGCACGCTACGCGCTGCACCGGGACCATTTCGTCTTGATCCAGCTGCCGGCGGGCGACGAGCGGCTCGAGCCGTTGCTCGATCTGAGCGCCACCGGCATGGCGGTGTTGATCCGCTCACCCCAGCCGGTGCTCCAACCGGGCATGGTGCTGCCCCGGGTGCGGCTGTTCAGCCGAGGGGAATGCGCCCTCGACACCCAGGCAAACGTTCGAGACGTCGCTCAGGTCTCCCTCGAGGGGGGCGGCATCGGCCAGAAGATCGGCCTGTTGCTCGAGACCCCCAAGGGCACCCGCCAGGTAGCCGCGGCGGTGGACAAGTATGAGCAACCGGCGGTGATCAGCGCCGCCCTGCTCGACGTAATCAACGCCCGGGCCCGGGCGACGCTGGTTCCGGCTGGCTCCGAGGCCTCCGCCCTAGGGGCGAGCGGTACCTTCACCAGCATGAACCCGGACAGCAATTACTTCTCGGTGGAGCTCGACGAGCCCTCGGGCCAGCTGGTCCCCAAGCACCCCTATGAGCTGCACACCGAGTACCACGGCCGCCGCCTGGCCCTGACCGCCTACCTCCTGGCCTACGAGGACACCTCCCTGCGCTTTGGTTGGCCCGCCTCCCTGCTCGTTTGGCGGGCGCGGGTGGGCGCTCGCCTGCGCAGCCTGCCGGAGCCAACCCCGGTTCGCTTCGAGACGCCCTTTCGGCGCGAACCGCGGGCTTGCGAAGCGGTCGACCTCGCCGCCCGCGGGGTGGCCTTTGAGTGCACGGCCGAGGACGGGCTGATGGTCGGCATGGTGCTGCCGAGCCTGACGGTTGATCTGCCGGACGGAAAGGGCGGCACCACGCCGGTGATGTCGCGCGGCCTCGTGCGTCACGTGCGCTACGACGATCACAACCGGCTGATCGCGGGCGTGGAATTCACCGGCCTGCGCCCCACGGACGAGCGCCTGCTGTCGGCCTACATCGACGGGCGGGTCAACCCGAGCGTGCGCCACGCCACCTCCGAAGATCTGGTCCACCTCTGGCGCCTCTACCAACAAACCGGGCTGCTCTCCCCCACCCAGAAAATCAGCGCCATCGAAGCGAGCCGCCGTACCCTGCTGCTGCGCGGCAGCGAGATCATGGTGCAAGTGATCGGCGGCGCCGAGGACGAGGTGCAGGGCACCGCCGAGTTTCTGCGTACCTACCCGTTCGCCTGGAGCCTGCAACACGTCGGTTTGTTGTCCAGCTCCCGGTTGACGCCGGACCAGCTGATCGTGCCGGCCATCGGCGCGGCCATGCAGCAACAGAGTTTTATCTACCTGCATGCGCTGCTCGACCCGGAGC
>JAUUZB010000358.1 GCA_030590185.1 Deltaproteobacteria bacterium | reverse complement strand
GCCCCTTCGAAGGTCAGGTCATCGACTTCCAGGAGGATGAGTGGCTCACCACCGGCGTATTGGGCGGCACCACGGTCGTGCTGTTCGTCAGCAACGAGGTCAGCGACGCGAGCGTGCTCACCGACATCACGGGGAGCTGCGCCGCCGCCGACGACGACACCGCGGTTGACCCGGAATGTTACTGGGCCGAAGCGACCGCCGCGGGGGTGGTCAGCTTCCCCTACATTGAATGCGAGCACCTCTTCGCTATCTGGGCGCACAAGTTCTCGGCCATCGCGCCGCCGACCAAACCGGCGGTCGAGTTCAATCGCATCACCCGCACGGGCAGCGGCACCCAGGACGTGATGACGATCTCCCAGACCACCTACGGCCTGGTGCCCGGCATCGTCGGGTTCACGCCGGATCCCACCCTCGGCATCGTGGCCGGCAAGGCGGCCGACTGCAACGACTACGGCGTCGCCAACGTCTCCACCCACGTCATCGACGGCCACGTCACCACCACGCCGGACAGCTTCTGCGGCGACGCGCCGATCTACCGGGTCGGGACCTTCTACTTTAGAGACAACTTCCCGGCCGATGACCAGAAGGTGACCTCGGAGGACGGCCTGTGGGCCTTTGCCAACGTGCCGCCGGGCGACATCACCGTGTTCGGCTTTGAGAACGACGGCGGCACCAAGACCAAGATCGGCAGCACCGAGCTGGTCAGCCTGCCCGACACGATCACCATCGCCGACCTCTTGCTGGATCATTAACGATGGCCGGGCCGCGACCGCGCCGCTGGCGCCCTCGGACCGCCCTGTTCGCCCTGCTCGCCGGTGGGGTGGCCGCCTACCCAGCCTGCTCGGATCCCCCCGAGGATCAGCCGGATCCGGAAGAGGCAGAGCTGCCCTACGACCTGCTCTGCCCGACCGCCGGCACCGACTGCGCCGACGCGGACGGTCCGCTCATGGTCGGCGTCGGCCTGCGCGACATCACCCCGGCGGTCACCGAGACCTTCCTCGACTGCGGGCTCGACAACCTCTGCCCCGGCGACGTGGGCTACGTGGCGCCGGATGCCGGCGAGCTCGACGGTGAGTTCAACGGGCACTGGAGCATGCCGGACGGGGTCGAGCGCTTTGACGACGCCAACGGCAATGGCTTCTTCGACGCGGTCTGGATCGCGGGCTACGGCAATGGCCGGCCGGCCCAGGGTGTGCACGATCCGATCTGGGCGCGGGCGGTGGTCCTACGCAAGGGCGAGACCACCCTGGCCCTAGTCGCGGTCGACCTGGTCGGCTACTTCTACGACTCGGTCAAGCTGGCCCGCGAGGAGCTCGGCGCCGAGTTGGGCGTCGACCTGTTGCTGGTCGCGGCCACCCACACCCACGAGGCGCCGGACAGCGTCGGCATCTGGGGATTCGACGAAGGCACCACCGGCGTCGACCCGGTCTGGATGGAGACGGTCCGCGCCGCCATCATCGACTCGGTCAGCGATGCGGTCGATGACCTCGCCGAGGCGACGGCCATCTCCGCCGCCGGCATCCCCGACGGACACCCGAACCCCGCCGTCCTGGGCGGCATCGGCTTCTACAACCTCGTCGACGACGGCCGCGATCCCGTAGTCATGGACGCGGAGATGCGCATCCTCCAGTTCCGGCGCAACAGCGACGACGGTGTGATCGCCACGGTGGTCAACTGGACCAGCCACCCGGAGTCCCTCGACGACAAGAACGCCTACATCTCGAGCGACTTCGTCCACTACCTGCGCGAGGTGATTGAGGACGGCATCGACCGGGACGGCTTCACCGACCCGGGCGAGGGCGGCATGGCCATGTTCATCAACGGCCCGGTGGGCGGCATGCAGTCCCAGGGCAACCTCCACATCATCGACCTCGACGGCACCACCATGGCCGAGACCAACGAGCACACCGCTAGCCCCGACGATCCGTTCTTCGCTCGGCCGCGGGCTTATGGCCAAATCGCCGGCCTCGACGCCCTGCGCATCCTGCGCGCCAACGGCGAGGAGCTAGTGGACCCGGATCTCTCCTTTGCCACCAAGAGCTTCATGGTGCCGGTGGAGAACCGGGGCTACCGCGCCATGTTTATCACCGGCGTCTTCTACGGCGCCTGCGATTTCGACAAGGCCGGCACGGTGGTGCCCCGGCGTTGCGTCTTCGACTTCGACGAGAGCGCCCAGATCACCGATGACAACCAACCCAACCTCGAGACCGAGGTCGCCCTGATCAACCTCGGCGACGTGCAGATGCTCACCGCGCCGGGCGAGCTACTGCCGGAGTGGTTCGTCGGCGGCTACGACGGCAGCCACACAAATCCGGTACAGGATCTAATCGACGGCTGGCACAACCAGGAGCACGGGGTGGCGACCACCTGCACCGACGACGCAACCTGCGGGCTCAACGGCGACGCCGAGTGTGAGACCGCCGAGCTGTTGCCCGGCCGCGTTTGCTCGGCGACCAACTGCTGCTGCCAGGAGGGCCTGTGCCGCAGCGACGAATACAATCCCCCCGACCTCACCCTGGCGCCGGGGCCACCCTACTTCGAGGACCGCATGACCCGGCCAACCAAGTGGCTGCTCGGCCTGTGTCCGGACGAGCTTGGCTACATCATCCCGGGCTACGACTACAAACTGGACGAGCGGCAGCCCTACATCGAGGACGCCCCGGGTCACCACTACGAAGAGACCAACTCGGTGGGCGTCTCCATCGGCCCCATCCTCGAGGGCCACGTCATCAACCTCCTCGAAGCGTTGCCATAGACTCCCCCCGAGCATAGAAGCACCTCTGATTACGGAGGCTTCGTCATGAGATGGTGGGCAGCCAGTGTTCTGGCCCTGGTCTTTTCCTACTCCTGCTACTCTGGTGGGGCGGCCTTGGACGGCCTCGGTGAGCGCAACCCGGCGGACACGGGCCCGCTGATCAGCTGGGACCTCGACGCCGAGCCGATGCCGGAGATCCCGTTCCCCAACGACGTGGGAACCCGCACCGACCTGTTCTCCCCCACCGGCCGACGGGTCAACGTCACCACCGTGGCGCCGACTCAGCACGAGCGCAACCTGCGCGGGCTGATCGACGGCCTCGACGGCTTTGGTACCTACGCGCCGCTCTACGTGCAGTTTGAGGAGCGCATCGACATCGTCACGTTGCACCGCCTGCAGAGCGACGGGGACCCGACCAACGACGCCATCTATTTGCTCAACGTCGATCCGGATTCTCCGAACTTCGGCGATCAGGTGCCGGTGGACCTCGGCGCCGGGCCGGACGACCTCGGCAAGACGCGCTTCCCCCTCGGGCTAGAGAAACCCTCGCAATACTTCCCGGCCGACCCCCACGCCGGTGCCAGCAATCTGTTGTTCGAGACCATCGCCGAGGATTTCGACGGCGACGGCGAGTGTGATCCCAGCGAGGACCTCAATGGCAACGGCCTGCTCGATATCGACGACGAGTTCTCCGAGGATATCGATAATGATGGACACCTCGACCTCGGGTTCGTCGACTTCGACGACGACGGCATCTGCGACGTACCGAACCTGTGGGGCGAGGTGTTGCAGGACGACTACGCGCGGCTCGACCCGTACGTCGAGCAGCTCGCGCCACTCTACGGCGGCGATGCTGAGCAGAAGGTCCGGCAATACTTCGACCTGATCACCTGTTACGAGCTCGAGACCGAAACCCTGATCTTCCGGCCGGTCTTCCCCCTCGACGAGGCCACCACCTACGCGGTCGTGTTCACCCGGCAGATCGTCGGTCAAGAAAATGCCTCCCCCATCCGCTCACCCTTCCCCTGGGTGAACCACCTCCAGCAAACCGCGGCCCTGGAACCGCTGGTCGCCGACGATCTGCTCGGCTCGGTCGGGATCACCGTCGAGGACGTGGCCTTTGCCTGGACCTTCACCACCCAGAGCATCACCCTCGCCACCACGGAGCTCCGCGCCGGCCTGTACGGCGAAGGCCCCTTCGAGTGGCTCAGCGGCCAGTTCCCCGCCCTTCCCTCGGCGATCGTCCAAATCGAAGATGATCCGGTGCCAGCCGATCCGCCGGAGCCGCCCGATCCTGACGCCGAGCCGTTCAACACCCACGTACTCAAGGCGGAGCGTCTGATCGAAGCGCTGCAGGACGATATCGTCGCGGACCAACTCGGCTTCGACCCCACGAGCCTCACGCCGATGTTCGAGGCCTACGTCGACTACATCGACTACTTCGTCTTCTTCTCCTTTGAGAGCCCCGCCTTCCTCGAGAACGACCTCGGGGTGTTCGACATCAACCCGGTCAGCGGCGCCGCCAACTACGGCCGCGAAGAAGTGTACGTTACCTGCGCCATCCCCAAGGAGCGCGGCGGGCACCAGCAGCCCTTCCCGGTAACATTCTACAGCCACGGCTATACCTCGTCGCGCTTTGAGAGCCTCGGCTTCGCCGGCAGCCTCGGCCGCTTTGGATTGGCCACCTGTAGCATCGACGCCTATGGACACGGCCTGCCGCGGGCCTTGTTGTATGTTCAAATCGCCGAGGGACTTCTCGCCAAGTACGACCTCGAGCGCCTCGCCGAAGCGCTGTTCATGGGTCGTGGCCGGGATCTCAACGCCGACGACTTGACCGACTCCGGCGGCGACTTCTGGAGCGCCAACACCTTTCACACCCGCGACGTGGTGCGCCAGTCGATGGTCGACCACTACCAAGCGATCCGGATGATGCGCGCCTTCGGCACTGGCGTCATGCCGGTCGACGTCGACGGTGACGGCAGCGACGAGATCTCCGGCGACTTCAACGGCGACGGCGTGGCGGACATCGGCGGCGAGCAGGGCTACAGCATCTTTGGGCAATCCCTCGGCGGCATCATGAGCGCCGTAGTCGCTCCCTCGGAGCCGGCGATCATCGCCTCCGCACCCACCGCGGGTGGCGGCGGCCTGGTACAGCTCGGCCTACGCAGCTACCAGGGCGGCGTGGTGCAGGCGGTCTACCTGCCACTGTTCGGCCCGACGATCATCGGCCAACCCTCCGGCTCGGTGGTGGGCCGCTACGATCTCAAGTTCGACCTGCTCGACGTCAACGACGAGAAGCAACTGAACATCGCCACCGTCCCGGATCCCGGGCTCGAGAATGACGATGGCAGCGGCAGTGAACGCCTCGCCATCGGCGACCGGATGCAGGTCACCAACCTCGACAACGGCGAATTCGACGAGGTAGTCCTGCGCGGCAACGAGGAAAGCGGGGTCATCAATCCCTTCCGGCTACGGGTCCCCGCCGACACCTTCGATCGCATCCGCATCGACCTCTACCGCGCCGGCGACACCGAGGCCTACCGAAGTATCGATACCTTCGAGAACATCGACTTCGAAAAATTTCAGGGCATCACCTACCGCAAGGGGGACGACCTCAAGGTGCTCCAGGAGGGCTTCGGCTTCCGGCGCCAGACCCCGAGCCTGCGCCGCCTGTTCACCATCGCCCAAATGGTCATCGACCCGGCCGACCCCATCAACTACGCGCG
>JAUUZB010000941.1 GCA_030590185.1 Deltaproteobacteria bacterium | reverse complement strand
TCCCCCGCAGGCGATCCCGCACACCCTGCTCCACGCCGTGCGCCTACGCTTCGCCCACCCGCGAACCGGCGAGCCGGTGGTCCAGGTCGTTGAGCCGCCGGTGAACTATGCGGCCCGGGTCGAGGCGCTCGGGCTCGCGGAGGCCCTGAGCGTCTTCTTGCGCGACCTCTCCGGGTGACGATTGGGGGGCCGGGGCCGCCCATGAGAACGGTTGCGCCGTCACTCGCTTTTGGCTATCGACCCCGCACGCAATCGAGAGGTTTTCATGGCCAAGGGCAAATCCAAGAAGAAGAAGAAGTCGTACAAGCTAACGGCGGCCACCGCCGACAAGCACATCCTCTACCAGAACTCGGTGCAGGACCCGGACAGCGACATCAAGTTCATCGACCGAGTGTTCAAGAAGGAACGGGGCCGCAAGCCACGCTCCCTGCGCGAGGATTTCTGCGGCACGGCTCTCATGTGCGCCGCCTGGGTCAAGGGCAAGCGCGGGGCCAAGCGGCGGGCGACCGGTATCGATCTGGACCGGCCGACCCTCGAGTGGGGCATCACGCACAACCTGGATCCTATCGGCGAGGATGCCGAGCGCATCACCCTGCTGCGCCAGAACGTCCTCGACCCGGTGGAAAGCAAGGTAGACGTCTCGGCGGCCTTCAACTTCTCCTATTGCATCTTCAAGACCCGCGACGCGATGCGCGAGTACTGCGTCGCCGCCCGCAAGGGGCTCAAACCGAACGGCGCCTTCTTTCTCGACATCCACGGCGGCTCCGAGAACACCATCGAGATCGAGGAGGAGACCGAGCACAAGAACTTCACCTACGTCTGGGACCAGCAACCCTACGACGCGATCAACGGCGAGAGCGTCCGCTACATTCATTTCCGTTTCCCCGACGGCACCGCCATCGAGCGCGCCTTCAAATACGACTGGCGGTTCTGGACGATCCGCGAGCTGCGTGAAATTCTGTGCGAGGCAGGGTTTCGCCGGGTCGACATCTACTGGGAGGGGTCAGACGACGAGGGCGAGGGCAACGGCATCTTTCGCAAGGTCAAGAAGGCCGACCAGGAGGAGTCCTGGATCGCCTACGTTGTGGCCTGGCGATGAGGGGTGAGAGAGGAGTGACGCCGTGAGTGATGCAGGGTTTCTCAGCGGCAGCCTCAGCCAGCTCAAGGCGGCGGCCGGTGACCTGGCCAAGGATCTGAGTGGCCGACCGTTGTTCAGCACGGCCTTCGTACGCGCCTTCGGTCTCACCAAGATTCCGATGCTCTGGTACATCCGGCCGAGGGTGGTCGAGCTCAGCGATGAGCGCAGCGTGATCAAGATCCCGTTGTTCTGGCGTACCAAGAATCACATGAACTGCATGTACTTCGCCGCGCTCGCGGCGGGGGCGGACCTGGCCGCGGGCCTGACTGCGATGCGGCGGATCCAGGAGAGCGGCAACGAGGTCACACTGCTGTTCAAGGACTTCAAGGTCGAGTTTCTCAAGCGCGTGGAGGGGGATGCCCTGTTTACCTGCGAGCAGGGCGCCGCCGCCGCCGAGGCGGTGGAACGCGCCCTGGCGAGTGGGGAGCGGGTGAATATTCCGATCTCGGTGGTGGTGACGGTGCCCTCCAAACTCGGGAATGAGCCGGCGGCCCGCTGCGTGCTGACTCTGTCGCTCAAACGCAAGGTCTGAGAGGCTAGGACCGGCGGTTGGCGTTGTCGCTCGGACCGTGGTTCGGGTCATCGATCGGGTTATCGTTCGGCTCGTTGTTCGGCCCAGCGTTCGGCTCAACGATATGGGTCGAGCAGATCGAGGATCAGCTCCGCGTTGCGCGCCGCCGCGCCACGCGCCTCGTGGACCGCGGTGCGGGCGAGCTCGCCGAGCTCCCGGCGGGTTTCTGGTTTGGAGAGAAGATCGGCGATCACCTCCTCGAGCTGGTGCGGACTGGCGACTTGAATGCCGCCACGGCCGAGCAGCAGCTGCACCGAGTCGGTGACGTTCTCCACCTGTGGACCGAACAGCACCGCCTTGCCGGCCGCCGCGGGCTCTAGGATGTTGTGGCCCCCGGCCCGGCAGAAGGTCCCACCCACGAAGACCAGATCGGCGAGGGCATAGGCCGCCTCGAGCTCGCCGATGGTGTCGAGGATCAGCACGTCGGTGGGCGCCGGGTTGGTGGAGCGTAGGGCGACCCGCAGACCCCGTGCCTCGACGAGGCTCGCCAGGCGCGGGGCGCGATCGATGTAGCGCGGCGCGATCACCAGGCGCAGGTCCGGATGGGCGCGGCGCAGGTTGGTGAGCACCCCGAGTAGGATCGTTTCCTCACCGGCGTGGGTGCTGCCGGCTACCCACAGCGGTGACGGCGCCTCGAGGATGGGCCGGAGGCCCTCGACCCGCTCCGGCGTTCGTGTGGCGCGCACGTTGTCGAGCTTGGTGTTTCCGGTGATGTGGATGCGATCGACCGGGGCGCCGAGGCTCTGGGCGCGTTCGGCTTCGGCGGCGTTGCGCAGGAGCAGCAGGCGCAGGCGGGCGATCAGGTCGCCGGCGACGGCGAAGAGCAACCGATATCGGCCGAGCCGGCTGGCGGCGAAACGACCGTTGTGGAGGACTACCGGTACGCCGCGTCCGGCGGCGGCGCGGATCAGGTGGGGCCAAAGCTCGGTGTACTCGAGCACCAGTAGGTCCGGGGCCATCCGGCGCAGGGTGCGGCGCACCGCGCCGGGCAGGTCGTAGGGAAGGTAGGTGATGCGGTCGAAGGCCTCCCGTTCGCGCTCGGCGATGGCGCGCCCGGTGTTGGTGATGGTGGAGAGAATGAGCGCCACGTCGGGGCGGCGGGCGCGGATCTCCCGGGCGAGCGGGACCAGGGCGAGGACGTCGCCGGCGGAGGCGCCGTGTAACCAGAGGCGTGGTCGGGTTGGCGGCAGGTCGGGCCAACCGGACGGGTGCAGGCCGAAGCGGGCCGCGATCCCGTGGCGTAGCTTCGGGTGCAGGAGCAGCACCGGGAGCAGGAGCGGGAAGAGTAGGTAGCATAGGGCGCTGTAGAGGAACGCCATAGGCGCGGTTTTATGCTTTCGGTTCGGTTGAGGCCAGCCGATGTAGCCCACGCCCAAAAGCTGTGCTACGCCGCCATCGTGCCCAGCATTCGATATCTCTC